>JAWONR010000001.1:0-26486 GCA_033865115.1 Candidatus Persebacter sydneyensis
CAATCCCGCAAAAAGCCGCCGCGGCATGCAGTGTCCGGAGCCGACAACTCCAAACATAGCTCCAAAGTGAAAACCCATGAATATAATAAAAAACCCACAAAACTGGCGAAAGACAGACCCCGATATTGAAAATCTCCCACACAGGCATATAATCCCCCTTAAACACTTCACAAAGTTCAAAGAGGAAAACTCATGACCACCGCCGAAATCACTAAAGAAAGCAAAACCGGAAACTTCTGGCGATGCTCGCACTCCTGGCGACGGAGCGCAAACAACACCGCTTGGTGTCTCGCCGGATGCGCATTCGGCGACATCGGCACCGTCTTGGTCTTCCAAAACATCAACCACATGTGGACTACTCCCATGGTCTTTGCCCTCGCCATGTTTAACGGACTCCTGTCCAGCGTCATCCTCGAAACCGGCATACTGCTCAAACACGGCATGACATTCAAAATCGCCCTCAAAACCGCGCTCGGAATGAGCTTTATCTCCATGCTCGGCATGGAAACCGCCATGAATCTCACCGACTACTTTGTCACCGGAGGCGCTAAAATCACTCCCGTCTCCGCTCCCGCCATGCTCGCCGCCGGGTTTCTCGCTCCATGGCCATATAACTATTGGAGACTCAAAAAATACGGAAAAGCATGTCACTAAAACTCCAATCTCCCAAAAAAATGATACAATATAAATGCCATGTCTCGTTTGTCCATGCTAATCATGCTAAAACTTCATGTCCGACCTGTTTGCCATTGATGACACTCTCGCGGCTTTGCAAAACGCCGCACGGGACTTCGCCCAACGCGAGATCGCTCCGTTGGCTGCAACCGCTGACGCCGAAAACTCCTTTCCAAAACATCTCTGGAAGAAACTCGGGGATGCCGGATATCTCGGTGTCACCGTTGAACAACAATACGGCGGAGCCGGGATGGGATATCTCGCACATTGCATCGCCATGGAGGAAATCTCTCGAGCCTGCGCCGCCGTCGGACTCTCTTATGGCGCTCATTCTAATCTCTGCGTTAATCAAATTCATGTCTTCGGAGACGAAAAACAAAAACAAAAATTCCTCCCGTCTCTGATCTCCGGAGAACATGTCGGCGCGCTCGCCATGAGTGAAACCGGCGCCGGCTCTGATGTCATGTCCATGAAAACTCGTGCCACCAAACATGGTGATGACTATCTCTTAAACGGCGGGAAAATGTGGATTACCAACGGACCAACCGCCGATGTCGTTGTCGTCTACGCCGTTACAAATCCCGACAAAATGCCGCACGGATGCACCGCCTTTATTGTTGAACGCGACTTTAAAGGCTTTAAAAGAGGACGAAAACTCGACAAGCTTGGCATGCGCGGTAGTGATACCTGCGAATTGTTTTTTGATGACTGTCATGTCCCAAAAGAAAACATCCTGGGCGGCGAAAACAACGGCGCCAAAGTTCTCATGCGCGGACTTGATTATGAAAGAGTCATCCTGTCCGCCGGACCTCTCGGCATTATGGCGGCATGTCTTGAAGTCTCTTTGGAATACGCCAAAAACAGAAAACAATTCGGCTCGCCCATCTCTGATTATCAACTCATTCGAGCCAAACTCGCCGATATGTACGCCGCTTTGTCCGCTTCACGCGCTCTCACCAGAATGGCGGCAACCGCTTGTGACAATGACAAAACAACTCGACGTGACTCCGCCGCCGCCATATTGTTCTCCTCCGAAAACGCCACAAAATGTGCCTTGGATGCCGTTCAAATACTCGGCGGAAACGGTTATACAAAAGAATATCCCGCCGAAAGACTGTTAAGAGACGCCAAACTCTATGAAATCGGCGCGGGGACTTCTGAAATCCGCCGGCTGTTAATCGCCCGGGAACTCATCGAAAAAAACGCATGATTGAAACCAATGTAAATCCGAATGAGCACTCTTTTGTCGCCGGCGCGCGTGCTCTCAAACAAAAATCTGATGAGTTATTAAAACTCTGTGACGCCATACGACAAGGCGGAGGCGAAAAAGCAAGAAAAAAACACGCCGAAAGAGGCAAACTCTTCGCCCGTGAAAGAATTGATTTGTTGTTGGATGCCGGAAGTCCGTTTCTGGAAATCGGAATGCTCGCCGCTCACGAAGTTTATGACTCTCCCCTCCCCGCCGCCGGAATTGTCGCCGGTGTCGGATGGATTAACCAACGTCCGTGCATGATTGTCGCCAATGACGCCACCGTAAAAGGAGGTGTTTATTATCCGCTCAGCGTCAAGAAACATTTGCGAGCTCAAGACATCGCCATGCAAAACCATCTGCCGTGTGTCTATTTGGCGGATTCAGGAGGTGCAAACTTGCAGGCGCAGGATGAAGTGTTTCCCGACCGTTTTCATTTCGGAAGAATCTTTTATAATCAAGCTCAAATGTCGGCTCTCGGTATCGCTCAAATTGCCGCCGTCATGGGACAATGCACCGCCGGAGGTGCTTATATTCCGGCAATGGCGGATGAAACCATCATTGTTAAAAACACCGGCGCGATATATCTGGCGGGACCTCCTTTGGTAAAAGCCGCGACTGGAGAAATTACCGATGCACAGACTCTCGGCGGTGCGACAACTCATGCGCAAAAGTCGGGACTCGCCGATTATGCCGCCGAAGATGACCGACATGCGCTTGCACTTGTGAGAAGAATTGTCGGGACTCTGCCGACTCCGGCAAACAAAGACGGTTTTTATGAAAGTACTCCGCCGCGTTATGACTGTGAAGAGTTATACGGCATTGTCGGTGATGACGCGCGCCGTCCTTTTGACATGCGGGAGGTCATCGCTCGCGTTGTTGATGATTCGGCTTTTGATGAGTTCAAACCGCTTTATGGTGACACTCTGCTCACCGGGTTTGCAAAGATTGGAGGCAATCCAGTGGCGATTTTGGCGAACAACGGCGTGTTGTTTACCGAATCCGCACACAAAGGCGCGCATTTTATACAACTCGCCTGCGCGAGACAGACTCCGCTTTTGTTTTTGCAAAACATTGCAGGATTCATGGTCGGCGCAAGATACGAAGCCGAAGGTATTGCAAAAGCCGGCGCACAAATGGTCTCTGCCGCCGCTCAAGCACCGGTTGCTAAAATTACTCTTATCATTGGAGGAAGTTATGGCGCAGGAAACTATGCCATGTGTGGACGTGCTTATGACCCTGATTTTTTGTTTACCTGGCCCGGCTCACGAATCGCAGTCATGGGAGGAGAACAAGCCGCCGGCGTCATGGATGAAGTGTCGTCTCCGGACTCTGCGCGGCGGAAACGTATTCTCTCTCAGTTTGAAAGACAAAGTCATGCTTATTATGCCTCGGCAAGATTGTGGGATGACGGTGTGATTGTCCCCTCGCAAACTCGCGAGGTTTTGCGTGTTGCCCTGGCGGCAACCGGCGGACGTCCAAAAAGAAACGCCAATTTTGGCGTGTTTCGCATGTAGTTTATGACAGTGCGTTTTAAACATTCAAACAACATCGCGCATATTGTTTTCGCGCGTCCGAAAGCCGCCAATGCGCTGAACGAAGACATGGTGAGGGACTTTCATGACGCGGTGAAGAAAGTCGGAAAAAGCAGCTCGCGGGCGGTTGTCGTTAGTGGTGAAGGCGCGCACTTTTGCGGAGGTGCCGACTTAAGATGGCTTAAAAACGCTCGGGCAAACGGCGCCCGGAAACTCGCGGAGGCATTGTTGGACTTTTGGAGACTGCCCATGCCGTCAATTGCCGCCGTTCACGGTGCGTGTTATGGCGGAGGTGCGGGGATTGTCGCCGCGGCAGACATTGTTGTTGCGGCTCCGTCTGCAAAGTTTTGTTTTAGTGAGACCAAACTCGGACTTGTTCCGGCAATCATTAGTCCGTATATGATTCGCGCCATCGGTGTCAGACGCGCCGCTCGTTATGCTTCAACAGCGGAAACTTTTGACGCAAAAAAAGCCGTGGAAATGTCTCTGGTTGATGAAATTGATGATGATGAAAATGCCAAAGCCGAAGAACTCGCGATGATTATCGCCTCGCGAGCGCCAAAGGCGGTGCGCGCCGTTAAACAACTGATGCGAGAGATGACCTCGCGAGAGATCACTCCCGCAACCGCGAAACTTTGTGCGACTTTGTTGGCGAAAACAAGCGCCGGGAAAGAAGCTCAAGCCGGCATCGCCGCTTTTTTGTGTGAGTTTGATGAGCTTCCCGCCGACTGTCAGTTGAGGGAATTACTGTTGAACGATGTTTTTATGACTGCACCAACAAAACTCTCGGCGGCGGAGATTCTTAACATGAAACAACCGGCGTTTCTGAAAAAAACAAAGTATAAACCGCTGTTAAAAAAGAAGGAGTTGGAAGTGATGTTGCATGACTTGTGTCAGGCGGGTTACTTGACGGCGGATTCTTCTCGTCCTCCGAGTTACCGCGTGAACAAACAAACTCCGCGTTACTCGGCAAAGAGGGAATATCTGGAGACGGTTTTTGTCCGTCCGCCTTGGGATGTCTGAGATTCGCCGGTTGTTTGTCGCCAACCGAGGCGAATGTGCGTTTCGCATTATGCGCTCTGCGCGGCGACTCGGCATTCACATCATTGCCGCCGCTGATGATTATGGAGATGCGCATTGTGTGCTCGCGGATGAAGTTAAGATACTCCCCGCCGGTTATTTGGACATCGCCGGTTGTGTCTCGGCGGCAAAGAGTGCGCATGCTTGTGCCGTTCATCCGGGTTGGGGTTTTTTGTCGGAGTCAGCCGACTTTGCCGAAGCAGTTGCACGTGCCGGAATGATTTTTATCGGACCTTCACCCGCGGCGATGAGACGGGCGGCTTCCAAAGCCGATGCAAGACAACTCGCGCAAAAAGTCGGTGTTCCTGTTGCTCCCGGATTTGACAAAACAAATGCCGATGTGAAGACATTAACCTCCGCCGCGCGAAAGATTGGCTGGCCGGTGTTGATTAAAGCCGCGGCGGGAGGCGGCGGACGTGGAATGAGAATCGCCAAAAGTGAATCCGACTTTGCGGCGGCAATTACTGAAGCCAAACGAGAGGCAAAGAGTGGTTTTGGTGACTCGGCGATTATTTTGGAGAAGTATGTTCCTCGTGCGAGACATGTGGAGGCGCAATTGTTATGCGCCGGCGGTGAAGTCATTGTCGCCGGACTGCGTGATTGTTCAATGCAGCGGCGGCGGCAAAAAGTGTTGGAGGAATCACCTCCGCCCCGCTTGTCGGCAAAGACGGCGCGGGAACTCTCTGATGCCGCGGCGGCTTTGGCAAAAGAGATGAATTATGAAAACGCCGGCACGGCGGAGTTTTTATTGTCCGGAAAAGAATGGTTCTTTTTAGAGATGAATGCAAGACTGCAGGTTGAACATGCACTAACTGAACTCACCTGCGGAGTGGATTTGGTGGAATGGCAGATTCGCGCCGCCGAAGGCGCTCCAACACCTCCGGTGTCTCAATCCTCGGGTTATGCCATGGAAGCGCGTGTTTGTGCCGAAGAACCGATGAATGACTTTTTACCGGCGACTGGAACGGCAACATGCCGTTTTCCAAAAATGCCGAATGTGAGAGTGGATGCCGGCGGTGATGTCGTCTCCATCGGCGGTGAATATGATTCCATGCTGGCAAAAGTCATCGCATACGGCGACACTCGTGAACAAACACGGCGACAACTCATTAACGCGCTCGCCGAGTGTGAAGTCGCGGGAGTTTCCAACAATGTCGCGTTTTTACGACATCTGGCGGATGATGACGACTTTGCCGCCGGACGAGTGCGAATAACATTGTTGGAAGAACGCCGACAAACATGGATGGCGGCGTTAAACAAACAACGACAACAAACGGCGTCTTTGGCGGCGGCGTATTTGTTGTTGTCCGCGCCGGCGGGAGGTTTTCGAATGAATGACTCACCGCAAACTCGATGTGTTTTACGAGATAAAAAAGAGTCATTTGAGTTTGTGGCTCGCATGCAAAACGATGAATGCCATGTGTCATTGGAAAAAGACACGATTGTCTTACACGCTCCCGCGACAACGGCGGACGGTATTTGCGCGGTGATTGACGGTGTTTCGGTTTTTGCGCGTTGTCGTCATGAAAACGGGCGTATCACTGTTTTTTACAACGGATTGAGTTTGTCATTGGATATTGAACCTCCGTCATCGCCAAACACCGGCGGCGCGCCCGCACAAAACGCCGCGCGCGCGCCAATGTCTGCGACTGTCCGTGAGATATGTGTCAAAACCGGTTCACAAGTCGCCGCCGGTGATGCACTTGTTGTTTTGGAGGCGATGAAAATGGAGGTGAATGTTGTCGCGCCGCGCGCCGGTGTTCTTTCTGAGATATTCTGCGCCGTTGGAGATGCAGTTGCCCAAGGCGCATTATTGGTGCGCATTGATGACGGCAAGAAAACACCTCCGCGCCGAGTTGTAAAGAAACGCCCCGCCCGTAAGTCATGAATTTAATACTGTCGGAAGTGTCACCGAGAGACGGTTTACAAAACGAAACTCGCATTTTATCCACCGCGCAAAAATTGTCGTTGATTAACCGACTTCTTGAATGTGGTTTTTTGGAAGTGGAAACAACGGCATGTGTATCAGCGGCAAAAGTTCCACAAATGGCGGACAGTGCGGAAGTATTGTCGGGTTTGCCGCAAAAAGAAGGCGCGGTGTTTTCAACACTGGTTGCCAATATGCGCGGTTTGGAAACAGTGTTGCAACATCCGCGCGCCGGCAAAATCGCGGTATTTACCGCCGCCTCGGAGTCATTCGCTCAAAACAACATTGGTTGCGGAGTGGATGACAGTATTAACCGGTTTGCGCCAATTGTCCAGCGCGCCAAAGAGGAAGGTTTAACTGTGCGAGGTTATATCTCCACAGTTGTTTTATGTCCGTTTGAAGGCGCAATATCTCCGCAAAAGACGGCGGAAGTTGCCGCAAGACTGGCACAAATAGGTTGTGATGAAATAGCATTGGGCGACACACTCGGTGCGGCAACACCCAAAACCATTCGTCCCATGTGGCGGGAGACAATGCAAGCGGTGCCAAAAACACCGTTAATAGCACATTTTCATGACACTTACGGAGGCGCAATTGCCAACATTGCCTGCGCATTGGAAGAAGGCGCGGCGGGAGTTGACGCCTCAACGGGCGGACTTGGCGGATGTCCGTTTGCCCCCGGCGCGGCGGGGAATGCGGCGATGGAGGATGTTGTTTATTTCCTGGAAAAAGAAGGTGTGACCACCGGTGTAAATTTAGACGCCGTCATTAATGTCGGCGAATGGATTTGTCGGGAGTTGGAACGTCCCTACCGGGTTAAGTCAGGAGTGGCCGCTTGTGCCGCCTTAAAGAAAGGCGGCTCAAACGAATCCAAAACAACGATTTAACGTTTGCCGTAGATGTCAAAGGCGAAATACTTGTCGTTAATCGCCTTATAAACACCGTTTTCGCGAATTGCCTTAATAGCGGCGTTAAGTCGCTCACGCAAGTCATTGTCATCTTTGCGCACGGCAATGGAGATGTTTCCGAAGTATTCGGAGTTGGTATAAGTGTGCCCAACAACTTCATACTTGTCATTTTTCTCCACCCAGTCTTGTTGGACAAATTGGTCAGCCAGCACCAAGTCCAGGCGTCCCTGGGTCAAGTCCAAATGGGCGTTTTCCAGCGTGTCATAACGCTTAATGTCAACGCCTTTAAACTCTGCAGTGAGAAAAGAGTCGGTAACGGTTCCGCGTTGCACGCCGACTTTTTTGCCGGAGAGTCCGGTATACGACACTTTTGTATCGCCGCCTTTTTGACGGACGAACTTCGCGCCGTCTTTGTAGTAGTGACCGGTAAAGCTGACTTGTGCGCGCCGTTCTTCGGTGTCGGACATGGAGGCGATAATCGCGTCATATTTTTTTGCTAGCAGGGCGGGAATAATGCCGTCCCAGTCTTGTTGCACGAGTTCGCATTCGACATTCATTTCGGTGCATAGCGCACGTGCGATTTCAATGTCAAAACCGATTAGTTTGCCATTTTCGTCAACGGCGGAAAAAGGCGGATACGCCCCTTCCACACCGATGCGCACATCGGCAGCAGCCGCCAAAGGCGACATAATTAAGCCCAGAGCGGCAACCGCCGCCATTGTCCATTTTTTCATCATATACTCCTCTTTTCCGCCGAGCCAAATGCCGGCGCGCGCGCATAATACCATAAAAACGCCCGATTATCCAAATATCCCGGACTCATGCTTGTCAAACCGCCGTTAATACGGTTAAAATAGCGGTTTTATGGCGAAAATTATTGTGATTTTTTGCGAGGGCGATGATGACCTGCCATCCTCACCGCGCCGCACCATGTCGTTTTCCACAGCGCGGCTGGTATTTGTCGCGCTGATTGTGACGGCGGTCGTCACTGCCATTGGATACGCGGTGGCGCGGCAAACCGCGGCTCATTGGATTGAATCCGGCGCTCCCACGGCAAGGGAGATCTCCGCGGAGATAGAAGCACGGCTGGTCAAACGCGAAGACCAATGGAGAGACCAGAATGCCGAGATTCTTCACGACCAGATTCTAAGACTGCGCGCCGGTTTGGCGGATTTACACGGACGCGGTTCGGCATTGGCAAAGCGGCTTGGACTTTCGGACATGTTTGCCGACCCGCCGGCGTTGGAATGTTTGGCGGATGAGCCGGTGGTAGAAGCGCCGCCGCCCGACTCCGACACTCCGTCGGCGCGGGTGTCTGATGCGCCGCTGTCATCGGTTATTCCGGCATCCAGAGACCCGGACTTGCGTTTGGAGAAAGCGGCTTATGCGACACTGAGTCGTCGTTATCATGCGATGTTGGAATACGGCGCGGCGGCGGCGGTGAGTTTTGACACTGTCCCGATGGCGCGTCCGGTCATTGGGCGCAACTGGCAGACTTCTCGTTTTGGTTATCGCCGCGACCCGTTTACCGGACGGCGGGCGTTTCACACGGGTTATGATTATGCGGCGGCGCGCGGGACACCGGTGGTGGCGGCGGCGACCGGCATTGTCATTTATGCCGGACGGCTCGGCAATTATGGCAAAGCGATTCGCATTTCCCACGGAGACGGTGTTTCCACGTTATACGCCCACTTACATGCGATTGATGCGACCTCCGGACAATATGTACGGCGCGGCGAAGTGATCGGCAAAGTCGGCAATACCGGACGTTCCACCGGTCCGCATTTACATTACGAGGTACGGGTGGACAATCGTCCTCGCCCGGTCAATTCCGCGATTAAGAAGCTCCGCACAGCGCGCGGCGTTCCGGCGGAATGGGATTCTTAACAGTTTTATGATTTCACGATTCTTTGGTTCTCGCCGTTCACGGCGAATAGCGGGTTATCGCGCGCGCGTGCCTTCCATTAACGCCCGCGCCGAATCATTGTCGGCGTTGGAGGATGTGCAAGTGCGCGCCGCATATAACGCATTGCGCGAGCGTCATGACAACGGCGAGTCACTGCCGTCATTGTTGCCTGAAACTTTCGCCGTTGTGCGCGAGGCGGCGGTGCGGACATTGGGCATGCGTCATTTTGACGAGCAGCTTATCGGCGGCATGGCGTTGTTTGAAGGCAACATTGCCGAGATGAGAACGGGCGAAGGCAAAACATTAACCGCCACCCTGCCCGCTTGTTTAGAGGCGATATCGGGCGGAGGTGTTCATGTGGTGACGGTCAATCAATATCTGGCACGGCGCGACACCGAATGGATGGGCGTGTTATATTCTTTTTTGGGATTGTCGGCGGGCGTAAACGTGGCGGGTGAATCCCCCGCCGCCAAAGCCGCCGCCTATCGCAGTGACATCACTTACGGCACCAACAACGAATTTGGTTTTGATTATTTGCGCGACAACATGCGGTATGAGGCGGACGCCAAAATACAGCGCGATTTGCGTTATGCCATTGTGGACGAAGTGGATTCCATCTTAATAGACGAAGCGCGCACGCCGTTGATTATTTCCGGCGAATCCGAAGACAGCGCCGTCGCTTATAAAGAAGCCGACAATGTGGCGGTGCGTTTTATCCGCGCGCCGGACGCCGAATCACCCGGCGATTTTGTTGTTGACGAAAAAACGAGAGAGATTCATTTAAGCGAAGACGGATTTTCACGCGCGGAGAAATTATTTTCCGACGCCGGACTGTTGCGCTCCGGTTCTTTATACGACCCGGGAAACCTTCCGCTCATGCATCATCTCACCGCCGCCTTGCGCGCGCGTCATTTGTTTTTGCGCGACCGTGATTATGTCGTCCAAAATGATGAAGTTGTAATTGTTGACGAATTCACCGGACGATTAATGCCCGGGCGCCGATGGGGCGACAATTTACACCAGGCGGTGGAGGCAAAAGAAAGACTTCCAATACAAAAAGAAAACCGCACACTCGCCTCGGTATCATTCCAAAACTACTTTCGCTTATATGAAAAAATCGCGGGCATGACCGGCACCGCCCTCACAGAGTCGGAGGAGTTTAAAGTAATTTACGGGTTGGAGGTGGTGGATGTGCCGACTCACCGCAAGATGGTGCGCAATGATGAGTTGGACCGCGTTTATCAGACTTCGGAGGCGAAATATCGCGCCGCGCTGGAGGACATTCGCGAATGCGCCGAAAAAGGACAGCCGGTTTTGGTCGGCACAACGGCGATTGAGGACTCCGAAAGGTTGTCGGCGGTGTTGCGCGACAAAAAACTGTCGCACGAAGTGTTAAACGCCAAACAACACGACCGCGAGGCGGAAATTATCGCACAAGCCGGAAGACCCGGCGCGATCACCATCGCGACCAACATGGCGGGACGCGGCACCGACATCGTACTCGGCGGCAATATTGACAACGAGCTTCGCGCCGTCGCCGAAGACGACTCTTTATCGGCGGAGGTTAAGGACAAAAAGACCGAGGAATTAAAAGCGGCGTGGCAGGACGCTCACGAGCGCGCCATCGCCGCCGGCGGACTTAAAATCATCGGCACTGAGCGCCATGAATCACGGCGCATTGACAATCAGTTACGCGGACGTTCCGGACGACAGGGCGACCCCGGCGCTTCGGTGTTTTATTTGTCGTTTGAAGATTCCCTGCTGCGCATATTTGCCACCCGCCGTGTTGCCGGCATCATGTCCAAACTTAAGATAGAAGAAGACGAACCGATAGAAGCGCGCATGGTGACTCGCACAATAGAGGGGGCGCAACGAAAAGTGGAAGCGCACAATTTTGACATTCGCCGGCAATTATTGGAATATGACGACATCGCAAACGAACAACGGCATTTGATTTACGAACAACGGGAGCATATTTTAACCGCCGAAGACATTACCCCCATCGCCGCCGAATTACGCGTGGAACACATCCGCCGGCTCGTTGAAGAGCACCTGCCGCCCGAGACGCCGGAGGAGGAATGGCGCGTCTCTGATTTGGAGAAACTGCTGGCTTCCGACTTTCGCCTGCATTTGCCGGTGGTGAAGTGGCTGGAGGAAAATCAGGAACAACAGCGCGATTATTTTATTGACCGCGTGGCGGAAGAGGCGGAAAAAGATTTCGCCGAAAAAATCATCCCCGCCGAGCCCGAAGGTTTTGCGCGTTTTTTGCGCTCATTGATTCTCAACATTATTGACGACCACTGGCGCGCGCATTTGTCGGCATTGGACGGGTTGCGGATGTCCATTGGATTGCGCGGCATGGCGCAAAAAAACCCCAAACAGGAATACAAGCGCGAGGCGTTTGAAATGTTTGACAAGCTGCTTTACAACATCCAAAGCATGAATGCGCGGGTGATGTATGCGTTGTCGGTGCGTGACAAGCCGATGGAAACACCGCCGCCGCCGGTTCCGCAATTCGGGCGCGGCGACATTGATTCCATGCCGCCTCCCGAGGACTCACCCAACGCGCCGACAATGACTCAACGCCGAATCGGTCCGAAGATTCGGCGCAATGACCCGTGTCCGTGCGGTTCCGGCAAAAAATACAAACAATGTTGCGGCAAATTGTAATCGCGCCGTGTTATAGTTTGTCTGTGCGGCGAGGTGTCCGCACATTTCAAAAGATGACAATGCGTTTTGTAATGATAATTGCTTTTGCCGCCGTGCCGGCGATGGCGCATGGTTGGCAGTCTTCCGCGCGCGAGTCGGCGAGTTTGGCGCCCCTGCCCGCCGATGAACCCGCCGCCGTGATTCAAGCCTACGCCGCGCGAGTTTGGGGTTGGCGCGGATGGTTTGCCGACCACACATGGATTTCGGTAAAACCGCAAAACGCCGATTCTTATACCGTATATGAAGTCATTGGTTGGCGTTTACGGCGCGGATTGCCGGCGGTGCGCATTGAGCGCGACATTCCCGACCGCCATTGGTACGGCAACGCACCGCGTTTGTTGTTGGATATTCGCGGCGAACAGGCGGAAGAGTTGGCAAAAGACATTGCCGCCGCCGCCGAGTCATATCCGTATCCGCGCGAATATCGGGCGTTTCCCGGTCCCAACAGCAACACTTTTACCGCGTGGATTGCCAACCAAGTCCCCCATCTCGGTTTGCAACTGCCGTGGCGCGCGGTCGGCAAAAGTTTCGCCGACCGTTCTTGATTCATAAAAACATCCGGTTTATGGAAACTCTCAACTTATGAAAACACTTGACATAGAAACGCGCATTGTGGATGAACGCGCGCGCGACTTCCCCCCGCCGGAGTATGCGACACTTGGCGCCGCCGGCATTGATTTGCGCGCGTGTTTGGACGCGCCGTTACTCATCGCCCCCGGCGAAACGCACATTGTCGGCACCGGCATTGCGGTGTTCATTCGCGACCCGGGCGTGATGGGTTTGTTGGCGCCTCGTTCTGGTTTGGGCGTGAAGCATGGCATTGTTCTCGCGAACACGGTGGGCGTGATTGACTCCGATTATCAAAATGAAATTCGCGCGGCGTTGTTTAACCGCTCCACGGAGGCTTATGAAATCGCTCCGGGCGAGCGCATTTGTCAAATCATATTCACGCCGGTGACGCGCGCGAATATTAAGATTGTGGAAACTTTTACCGCGGACACCGAGCGCGGACAAGGCGGTTTTGGTTCCACCGGACGTTTTTAACGCAATAAAAAAAGGAGACAATTATGAACGATGATTTTTTTACAAAAGGGCTGGAGCGTCGCAAAGCGGTGTTGGGTTCGGAATATGTGGAAAAAAATCTCGCGGCGGCGGATGACCTCACTCGTCCGTTTCAAGAGGCGATGACGGCGTGGTGTTGGGGTTTTGGCTGGGGCGATGACGCTTTGGACGCGAAAACGCGCTCATTAATTAACTTGGCGATGATAGGTGCGCTGGGAAAAACGCATGAATGGGAGTTGCATTGTCGCGGCGCGGTCACCAACGGCGCGGGACGTGATGAAATTCGCGCGGTGATTCATGTTATCGGCATTTATTGCGGCGTTCCCGCGGCGTTGGAATGTTTTCGCATCGCCCGCAAAGTGCTTGAAGAAAACGACATGTTATAAAGATGGTTTTTTGCGCGCGTAATTGATTAATATTAATGACTGAACTGGTTATTTAATGATTGAATAACTAAAAACGCCGTTGTTAAAGTTTCACTGGCGAAAAACTCCAACATTATTCCAAACCCAGCAATGCATCGGCGTAACCTTGAGCGTCAAAGGGAATTAGGTCTTCGGCGCTTTCACCGACTCCGACAAAGCGAATCGGCAGAGGCAGTTTTGCCGCCAGTGAAATTAAGAAACCGCCTTTTGCACTTCCATCCAGTTTTGACAACACCAAACCACTGACGCCGCCCGCTTCGGCAAACGCTTCCGCTTGCGCGATTGCGCCTTGTCCCAAAGTGGCGTCCGCAACCAACAATGATTCATGCGGCGCGCCGGACAATGATTTGCCAACAGCGCGATGAATTTTGGAGAGTTCCGCCATTAAATGCGTTTGTGCGGGAAGTCGTCCGGCGGTGTCAATGATGACAATATCGCATTCACGCTCAATACCTCGGCGAACGCCGTCAAAAGCGACCGCGCCGGGGTCGTCACCACAAACGGTTTCCACCGCGCCTTCGCGTCCCGCCCATTCCCGAAGTTGTTCCCGTGCGGCGGCGCGAAAAGTGTCCCCCGCCGCCAGCAAAACTTTTTTATTTTGGGAGGTGAAATAACGACAAAGTTTGGCGATGGTTGTTGTTTTACCGCTGCCATTTGCGCCCATCATCATAATGACGAAAGGTTTTTGTTCATTCCCGTCAATTAACAACGGCGACTGCGCCGATAAGAGACGGGCGGCGACTGCGGCGGCGAGTCGGCGGCGCGGAGACAAGTCATTGGTGAGTGCGCGTGCTTCTTTTTCAATTTCCGCCGCCGTTTCCAGCCCGACATCCGCCATAATTAAATTGTCACGCAGCGCGGCATAAGCGGCGTCTATTTCGGCGGTGACTTCGGACATGTTTTTGCGCGTACGCGCCAGTCCGCGAAAAAACATTCCCATTAATGATTAAGCCACAAGTCGGAAAGCGCGACATAACCGGTTTCACCGTCGGCGTGCGACACTTGCGCCCATCCGGCGTCAACCATCAACACCGTCAATGTCACGCCTTTGCGGGCGTAAAACACCGGCGGCGCGTTGTCGGTGTTGGAAGAACGCACCGCCGCCAATTCGGCGGTGACAATTGCCGCGGTTAACTCATCGGCGAGTGCTTCACGAATCCAGCCGGTTTCACCGCTGTTCAATATCACCTTACGCCAGCCGTCCACACTGCTGATTTGTCGCAACGGATAACCGTTTGACAAAACAAACATTGCCCCCGCCTGTGCGGAAGGACCTTGATACAACGCGGCGGGAGCGTTTAAGGCGACGCCTTGTGCGGACGCGGCAACGGCAAGGCATGCCGCGACAATGAGTGCGATTTTGCGAAGCATCAGGACGGTTTCGGCTTTCCGTTGCTGCTGCCGTTGCCGTTCCCGTTGCCATTGCCGTTTTTAATGTTTTCTTCCGCTTCACGTTTTTGCGTTTGCAGTGTGTGAAAATTAAACGGCGGCAAAAACAACCTCGGCGCACCGGCGCGCGCCATTAAATCGGTGAGTAATTGACATGCATAGGGATACAACATTTCAGGCGCGTGAACGCGCAACACTTTTTCGCGCTGTTGGTCGTCTGCGTTTTCCAGTAAGACGATGCCGGCTTGGACGGCTTCTATAAGCAGTTGCACGTCTTCGCCGTTGAGAACGCGAAAGGTGATTTCCAGCGTCACTTCATAATAGTTGTCGCGCGACAGTCGCCGGGAGGCGTTACGCAGTTCCATTTTAACGGTGGGATTTTTGGACAGAGTCGGCGCCACGGCGGACGCCGGCATTTCCAGCGACAGGTTTTTGACGATAATGTTTTCAATCCGAAAGACTGGGGCGTTTGGTTGTTCGCTCATCTGGCGTTCTCCTTGTTTACTTTCTTAAAACCGGCAATTGTGCGTCAGTCCAGGCCACCATGCCGCCGCGAAGGGCGCGTGCCTGGGCGAATCCCAACGCCACCAATTCGCGCAACGAGCGGCGTGATTGCATGCCGTTGTCACACACCAGCACCACCGGTTTTTCGCGGTAGCGTTCAATCTCTGCGGCGCGTTTTTTAAGTTCCGCGGCGGGAATATGACGGGCATGTGCGATTCTCCCGGCGGTAAAAGCCGCCGCCGTTCGCAAATCGACAAAAACACCGCCGTCACTTTTAATCAACAATATGGCGGCATCGTGGTCAATGAGTTTCGCGCCGTCTCGGATAATTGTCCAGACCAGACCCACCGCGGCAATTGCCGCCAGAGACGCCCAAAAGATATTCGCCAATAAAAATTCCGTCATCAATCCGCATTATACCCGTATTTTGGGCGGCGATTTAAGCGAGCAATGAAACGCGATAATCACTGACATTAACGCCGGTATGCATTTGCGGCAACAGCGCGCCGATTTCGGCGAAAAATCCGCCTGAATCGGCGCGCCGCAAATATTCATCGGCGGACAGTCCAAGAGTCGCCGCCCGTTTACGCGCCGCGCCGTCAAAGACCGCACCGGCGGCGTTTTGTGAGCCGTCCAATCCATCAGTGTCGGCGGCGAATATCACGGTTTCCGGCGGTGCAATTCGCCACAATCGCAGGGCAAAGTCGGTATTACGTCCGCCCTTGCCTTCTCCGGCTTTTGCGCGCGCTTCGCCGCCGCTGATAACGGCGATGGGATGCGGTTTATCCGCCATTTTTGCCAACATTTGTCCGTGAGCGCGGGCGATGTTTTGTGAATCACCGGCGCGCTCGCCTAAATTAACAACAGTCCGCACACCGTTTTGGCGAAGTTCATTCTCGCCCGCGAGTAACGCGTGTTTTGCCCCGGCAACGACAATATTCTTAACATGCCGAAATGCGGCGGCGGACGGCGGCGGTTTCATGTTTTGTAAGATTTGCTCGGTGATGGCGGAACTAATATTGTATTGTCGCAAAACCTCCAGCGCATCGGCGGCGGAAGTCGGGTCGGCGGTACAAGGACCGGAGGCAATATCAGCGGGACGGTCACCAACGACATCGGACATGATTAACGCCCGCATGGGCGAAAGACACATTTGCGCGAGTTTTCCTCCCGCCGCCGCGGACAATTGTCTACGGACGATATTAATGTGTCGGACATCCGCCCCGGCGTTTAACAATTGTCCGACAACTCGGCGCATTTCGGCGAGCGGCAGTCCATGAATTGGCGCGCCCATTAAACTGGAACCGCCTCCGCTAATAAGTGTGAGAGTTAAGTCATGTTTTCGCGCGCGGCGGACGGTTTTCATCACAACACGGGCGGCGCGGGAGGCGGCGGCATCCGGCAATGGATGCGCGCCAAACAGTAGGCGAGTCTGTAAAAGCGGCGGCGGCGGAGTGTTATGTGGAGCGACAACCGCGCCGACAATGGACACGCCGCGATAATGTTGTTCGGCGATTTTTGCCATTCCCGCGGCGGCTTTACCCGCGCCGACAATAAAAAGAGTGCCGTTGGGCGGCGGCGGGAGATGTTTGCGGACGGACTCGGGACTGGCGGCGGCGAGAGCGGCGTGAAAAGAGTTTGTAATCACTCGCCGCCAGCGGGCGGACATTTATTCTTCCAGCGACAGTCGTCTTCTTTCGCCGCCGCGTTGTACGACCATGGTTTGCAAAGACAACGGCAACTCACCGGTTTCGGAAAGTACAACTGCGGGTTGGTCGTCAATCTCCAAAATAATATCACCCGGTTGCATTCCCATTTTTGCCGCGGGAGTTCCCTCCCATATCCGAGAAATCAACATCACCGGAGCATATTCCAAATCATCATCCAGCACTTCTTGATGCAGTCGTTCAGACATGGGACGCGCTTCTGCGCCGATGGGATGGGAGGCGGGACGGCGCGGCGGGAGAAAGTCTCGCAATGAGCGGCGGATGGTTTCAGTCGGAACGGCAAAACCGATGCCTTGTGCGGGTGAGCCGCCGGAAGTCCGGGCAAAAAGAAAACTGTTGATGCCGACTAATTCACCTTTGGCGTTGGCAAGTGCGCCGCCGGAACTGCCGGGATTAATCGCGGCGTCGGTTTGGATAAAATCCTCCAACAAATTAATCCCCAAATGACTCCGCCCGGTGGCGCTGACAATGCCCATGGAAGCGGAGCGACTGAGTCCAAAAGGACTGCCGATGGCAAAAACAACATCGCCCTGTTTGAGTGCGCCTTCTTTGGCGAATTGAATGGGCGACATGTGGGCGGCGTGAACACTGAGAACGGCGATGTCAATTTCCGGATCCACTCCGACAAGCTCCGCGGCGTATAGATTGCCGTCAATATCGGCTTCTATCGCCGCCATATTGGCGACAAGGTGGTAATTAGTGAGAATATGTCGGTCATCCACAATAACACCGGCGCCGATACTTTGACTGTCACGGCGGGGAACGGCGACGGGAGTCCCGCCGCGGCGTCCGTAAATGCCGGCGACCGAGGGCATGACTCGTCCGATGGCTTCACTGTAAGAGACGGCGGGAGGTTGCCATGCCTCCCACACCCACAGTGCGGCGGTAAAAATGACCGCCGCCTGGCAAAATAGCAGCCACAGAGGTTTGATGTTTTTTCCACTCATAAATTTTTGTCTTGTCGCGGGATATATTATAATCGGACGAACGCCCGTACTGAGCGGGTATTTTAGGGATATTTTAGCGACAACAAAGGAGAAAATGATGAAACGCAGACAATTTATAGGCGGTTTGGCGGCGGGTGCGGCTTTAGGGGCAACAGCGCCGGTGCGGGCACAGGCAAAACATAAGTGGCGGATGACGACCACATGGCCGAAAGACTTTCCCGGACTTGGAACCGGCGCAAATCGACTGGCGCAATATATCAGTGAGATGTCGAACGGCGAGATTGAAGTCACGGTTCATGGCGCGGGGGAAATTGTCCCGGCGTTGGAGGCATTTGAAGCAGTCGCCACCGGCACCGTACAAATGGGACACGGCGCGGCGTATTATTGGAAAGGCAAAGCTCCGGCGGCGCAATATTTCGCGGCGGTGCCTTTTGGATTGACGGCGCAAGAAATGAACGCGTGGATATATCACGGCGGCGGTCAGGCGTTGTGGGATGAGTTGTACGCGGAATTTAACTTAAAGCCGTTTTTGGCGGGCAACACCGGCGTGCAAATGGGCGGCTGGTTTAACCGCGAAATCAATTCACTGGATGACATGAAAGGTTTGAAGATGCGCATTCCCGGTTTGGGCGGCGATGTGTTGTCGGCGATAGGCGCGGTGCCGAAGTTGTTGCCGGGCGGCGAAATCTTCACCGCATTGCAGTCGGGCGTGATTGACGCAACGGAGTGGGTCGGTCCGTACAATGACCTGGCTTTCGGCTTTTACAAGGCGGCGAAGTATTATTATTATCCGGGCTGGCATGAGCCGGGCACCGCGTTGGAAACATTTGTCAACAAACAGGCTTATGACGCATTGCCGTCTCATTTGCAGGCGGCGATAGCGGCGGCGGCACAAGCGGCAAACCTGGACATGTTGGCCGAGTTTGGCGCGAGAAACGGAGACGCCTTGGCGACTTTGGTTGACAAACACGGCGTGGAATTGCGCGGCTTCCCGACGGAAGTGTTGGCGCGCCTGAAATCAGTGAGCGAACAAGTGGTCGGCGATGTGGCGGCGGGTGACTCCGCCAGCGGCAAAGTGCACAAGGCGTTCATCGACTTTCGCGGTAAAGCGTCACAATGGACGGGTTTGTCGGAATATGCCTATGTTCAAGCGCGTGACAAGTCCGCGTAAGTCTGGTGCAGTCAATTAAAAACGCCCGCCAGTAAAACCGGCGGGCGTTTTTTTTGTGCGGGAATGAACTGCTCCAATTTAATGACTTCGATTCAATGTCAATCAATGTTAATGACAATGGATTGTGAAAACCAATACTCGCGCAAATTCGCGTCCGCGGATTCTCCCGCCGGCGGTGTTCTGTCCACCACCCAAAAATCATGACCGTCTTCCAACACCAACAACGGATGATGCCAGGTGCCCGGACGATAATTCACGCCCTGTCCGCCGTCCGCCAAAAAACATTTAAGATTTTCCACCTGCGGTTCATCTCCGCCGGGAGCGACCACCACCAACCACGCGCATGAACGAGCCGATAAAAACGCCTGACTGCCGCGCGGATGACACTCCAGCATATTAATATTTAACGGACGCGAACAAGGCACCGCGCGAAACATGGATATGCCGACTCCCCCGCCGTCCGTGCTTATGTCGGCGGGCATGTCAAAACGCCGCGCCATGTTTTGATTGATGTCTCGAACCCGCCGCGCGTTTTCAGTGTCCAACACTTCGCCAAACGGCAAAAACGCCTCCGCCGTTAATGGAACGGGATGTAAGCCGCTCATTTTTACTCCAATCGCGAGTCAAACGGCGCGCCGTAAATCCGCAAACGCGAAACACCGCCGTCCGGATAAATATTCAAACGCACATAATTCACCGGCTTATGTCCGGCGATAAAATTTTCATCAAATACATGCGTGTTGTCCGCTTTCAACTGCTGTTTTGAAACAATTTCATCCCACTTCTCCGACAAACCGACAGTCTCTTCCACACTAAGCTCTTCAGGAATATAACCGCCGTACAACGAAAACGAATGGGGATAATTACCGCGAAAATACGCGGTGTCCACCACCGCCGAACTCACCACCGCCTCCCGTCCCAACGCCACAATAATCCAATCATTCCCGCCGTCACGCCGCCGCCGTGTTTCCCAACCGTCTCCCATGTTTTCGCCCGGACGTTCACTAATTAACGCCTGCACATCGCCGTAATGCGCATCACTATAAGCCACAATCCGACCGCCATAACGCAAACATGACAACTCCACCAATTCATCTTTGGCGATTCTGTCCCACGCCGGACAAACACGCCCCCACAATCGCAATCGCGCAATACCGCCGTCCGGATATATCTTTACCCGAACCCAATCCACCAAATCCGAATCAATGTCAAACACATGCGAGGCATCACCGCGCAACTCGGTTTTTTCCACCAAAGTCCGCCATTCCGTCTTTTCATCCGGCTGTGCCTCTCCCGTACAACCTTCCAACGCCGCATATGGAGGATAGTTGCCGGTAAAATGAGTCGTGTCTATTTCCACCCGCGCAATTTTTCCGGTCGCGCCCAGCTTTACCAGCGCCCAATCAAACTCACCGCCGTCACGCCGCCGCCGAGTCTCCCAACCGTCCATCCATTTGCCATGCTCGTCATAAACATCGGGACGAAACACCGGCGCGGAATCCGACAACATGCGTTTTCCCTCGGCAAAAAACTCATCGCTCACCGAAACGACTTTCGTGCCGAGATTTGGCGACGCCAAATTCACCATTCCTTCAAGTGCGTTTGTTTTTGTGTTGGTCATTTTGCCGGATGCCTTTCTCGCCAATGGCGCGCAATGTCAACGCGACGGGCAAACCAGACTTTGTCACGCGCCCGCGCATAATCTAAAAACCGCCGCAAACCCGCCAAACGTCCCGGACGCCCGATAATGCGACAATGCAATCCCACCGACATCATCTTTGGCGAGGTTTCGCCTTCCGCGTATAACTCGTCAAAAGTGTCGCACAAATATTCATAAAACTGCCCGCCCGTACAAAATCCATGCGGAACGGAAAAACGCATGTCATTCGCCTCCAATGTGTATGGAACCACCAAATGCGGCGAGGATGTCTGACGACTCCAAAAAGGCAGGTCATCACTGTAGTCATCGGCGTCGTATAAAAAACCGCCTTCTTCGCAAACCAAACGGCGCGTGTTTTCACTCGTGCGTCCGGTATACCAACCCAAAGGACGTTCACCGCATATTTCACGATGAATGTCAATCGCACGCGTCATGTGTTCGCGCTCCGCCGACTCGCTTATGCCGTGGTAATTAATCCAACGATACCCGTGTGAACAAATTTCATGACCGTCCGTCAAGGCGCGTTCCACCGGTTTTGGATGCCGCTGCATCGCCATGGCGACCGCAAAAACCGTCAGTGGAATTTCCCGTTCGCGAAACAACTCCAAAATACGCCAAACGCCCGCGCGTGAACCGTATTCATAAATTGATTCCATGCTCATGTGCCGCGCGCCGACAAACGGCGGAGCGACTATTTCCGACAAAAAAGTTTCAGACTCGCCGTCGCCGTGCAAAACGCACATTTCGCCGCCTTCTTCGTAATTAAGCACAAATTGGACGGCAATACGCGCATCATTCGGCCATTCCGCCCGCGGCGGCTCGCCGCCGTAACCCGCCAAATCACGCGGATAATCCGCTGAATAATTATCGCCGGAACTTTTTGCCATTCCGCAATTATAACGCCGCTCGCAAGGCGAAGACGGCATGTTTTGCGGTAAAATTCGGTCATGCGACTCGGATTAATTCAATTATACGAAGTTGAACCGCCCATGCGCGAGGCACACGGCGTACTTGCCGACATGTTCGCCCGTCTGCTAAGTATTGGCGGACTCTCCGCCCAATGGCGCATTTATGACGGATTCGCCGGCGAAATGCCCCAAAAGTTGGATGAATGCGATGGTTATGTCATTTCCGGCAGTAAATGCGCGGTATATGAAGACCATCCGTGGTTGCCGCCGTTGTTTTCTTTCATCCAAAAGCTGCATGCCGCCGCCGCCCCGCCGCTCGCGGGAATATGTTTCGGACATCAGGCCATCGCCCAGGCACTGGGCGGAAAAGTGGAAAAATCCGAAAAAGGCTGGGGAGTCGGACGACATTCATGGCGCATGAACGGCAAATGCGAGTGGATAAAAGCGCCGCCCGATGAATTGCGCCTGTTGGTCAGTCATCAAGACCAAGTGACGACAATGCCGCCGGGCGCGGAAGTGCTGGCGGCGAGCGACTTTTGCCCGTATTCGGTGTTTCGCATGGGCGGGCATATTTTTTCCATTCAGGGACATCCGGAGTTCTCACAGGCATTTGTCGAGGCGCTTTTGGACCAACGCACCGAAATCATCCCTCCCGATGTTTGGCGAGTCGCAAAAAACAATGTAAATGACGAAAACGACTCTAAATTGTGCGCGCAATGGCTGGCGGAATTTTTCACCGGCGGTCAAAAACGGGCGAATCTTTGATATACTGCCGATAAATTCTTTCCATGACTGTGTTTCCATGACTGCTGAAACCGCCCTCCGCCGCCCCGCCATAAAAGACGTTCAAAGCGGCAAAGATGTACGCGCCGTTCCGATTAATCGAGTCGGTATTCGCGCGCTCCGCCTGCCGATGATGTTCGCCGAAAGCGCGTCTCCCGCCCCCGCGGTTGGCGAATGGTCGTGTCTGACCGATTTACCGGCGCAATCACGCGGGACTCACATGTCGCGACTGGTGCGCGTTTTGCATGACGCCGGCATGTCATTGGATTTTGCCAAGTTTTGCGAAATCCCCGCCGCGGTGTTGGGCGAACTGCCCGAAGCCAGTGAGTGTTTTGTATCGGTGTCATTTCGCGCTTTTGCCAACAAACGCGCGCCCATTTCCGGCGAACGCGGTTATGTGGATTTTGACGCCGCTTTTCATGCATGGCAAAAAGGCAAGGAATTGCGGCGGGTTTTGGCGGCGACGGTGCCGGTCACGAGTTTGTGTCCGTGTTCCAAAACCATCTCCAAATACGGCGCGCATAATCAGCGCTCGCATGTCTCGTGTGCGATTGAAACGGCAGATGACATGCGGCTTTTGGATTTAATGTCGTTTATTGAATCGGCGTCTTCTTGCGAATTGTATTCCGTGCTAAAACGCCCGGACGAACGACATGTCACCGAACGCGCCTATGACAACCCGAAGTTTGTAGAAGACATCGTGCGCGATTTGGCGGTTGCCGCCGCGCGGTTGCCGGGCGCGCGCAACTATCGCATCACCGCTGAAAACTTTGAATCCATACACAATCATTCCGCGGTGGCAATGATTGAATCGCCGGATTTTCCCGCTCATTTGTTGACATAGTCATGCCGCTACCGCGCGGTTTTTTACAACAACTGCAAAAATGCCTCCCCGCCGCACGGGTGTTGTCTCAAGACGAAGACTGCGCGCCGTTTGAAGCCGACGGACTAATGATGTTTCGCCAGCGTCCCGCGGTGGTTGTTTTTCCCGACAACGAAGCTGAAACCGTCGCCATTGTCAATTGTTGCCGCCACGCCGGCGTGCCGTTGGTCACTCGCGGCGCCGGCACAGGACTTTCAGGCGGCGCGTTGCCGCACAAAGACGGCGTGTTGTTGGTGATGACGAGAATGAACAACATTCTTTCGATTGACCCAAAAGCGCGCACCGCCCGCGCACAACCGGGTGTGCGTAATTTGGAATTGAGTGAAGCGGCGCGCCCGCATGGATTGTTTTATGCGCCCGACCCTTCTTCGCAACAGGCATGTTCCATCGGCGGCAATGTCAGTGAAAACTCCGGCGGTGTCCGATGTCTTAAATACGGACTCACCGTACACTGCGTCTGCGCTCTGCGGGCGATTACCGCCGAAGGTGAAACGATTGAAATTTCCTCCGACCGTCCGGGCGGTGATTTTCTCGCGCTGTTGCACGGCAGTGAAGGACTTTTGGCGGTGATTACCGAAATAACCGTCCGTTTATCACCTCTGCCCGAACTTTCGCTGGCGGTGTTGGCGGGTTTTGATTCCGTCCGCGTTGCCGGTGATGCGGTTGCGGCAATTGTCGCCGAAGGTGTTGTTCCCGCGGGTTTGGAAATGATGGACAAACTCGCCACACAAGCGGCGGAAGACTTTACCGGAGCAGGATATCCCACCGAATGCGCCGCGTTGTTAATTGCCGAAGTGGACGGAAGACGCGAAGACGCTCGCCGAGACATGCGGCGGCTTTCCAAAATACTCACTGCGCACGGCGCGAACCCTTTACGGCGCGCGAAAGACGATGATGAGCGGGCGTTGTTTTGGAAGGGACGAAAAGCGGCATTTCCGGCGGTGGGACGCATACGTCCGGATTATTATTGTATGGACGGCACAATACCGCGCAAACACTTGGGACGAACACTCTCTGACATTGCCGCGTTGTCCGAAAAATACGGACTGCCATGCGCGAATGTTTTTCATGCCGGAGACGGCAACTTACATCCGCTGATTATGTATGACGGCGGCAAATCCGGACAAGCCGACCGGGCGCGCCGTTTTGGTTCTGAAATTATGGCGTTGTGTATTTCCGCCGGCGGCACCATCACCGGCGAACACGGTGTTGGCGTGGAAAAAATTGACGACATGTGCTCGCAGTTTTCGTCCGCCGAGTTGGAGGTTTTTCACAGCATTAAACACGCGTTTGACGACAGTGGTTTTCTAAATCCGGGCAAGGCGGTGCCGACTCTCAATCGTTGTGCTGAATTTGGCGCCATGCATGTGCGGCGGGGGGAAGAACGATTCCCGCATCTACCTCGTTTTTGACATGCAAGACGACACCCGCTTTCACGCCGCCGCCGATGACATTGCCGCTCAAATCGCCGCCGCCGAATCACAAAAAACACCGCTGATATTACAAGGCAGCGGCGGGAAAGACTTTTACGGCAATCCTGCGACCGGAAAACCGCTGGATTTGTCATCATTATCCGGCGTTTTGGATTATGCGCCGAGTGAATTGTTTATCGCCGCCGGCGCGGCGACGTCGTTGTCGGAAGTGGAAAACATGTTGTCGGAAAACGCACAAATGTTGGCTTTTGAGCCGCCGCATTTCGGCGGTGCGACTGTCGGCGGCGCGCTGGCATGCGGTTTGTCCGGACCGAGAAGACCCGCCGGCGGCGCGTTACGCGACCATGTTCTCGGCATAGGACTCATAGACGGACGCGGACGGCGACTTTCTTTCGGCGGCAAAGTGATTAAAAATGTCGCGGGTTTTGACGTCTCCAGATTAATGGCGGGTGCATTGGGCGTTTATGGTGCGATTAGCGATGTTGTTTTTCGCGTATCGCCGGTGCCGGAATGCGAAGCCACCACCGTCTCTGATTGCGATGCTGATGAAGCCATTGCCTCGGACAACGCGATGTTGGCGGCGGGCATGCCGTTGACCGGGGGTGTTTGGCATGATGGAAGATGTTGGCGGCGGTTTTCCGGCGGCGAACAGTCATTACGGCGCGCGGTGCGCGAATGCGGCGGTGATTTGTTGGATGATGAATCGCACCTTGATTTTTGGCGCGCGGTGCGTGAACAAACGCATCCATTCTTTACCGACAATGACAAGGATTTATGGCGCATTGTATCGCCGGCAACGGCTCCCGCCGGCGATGTGGATTTTATTGAATGGCATGGCGCGACTCGCTGGCGGCGTTGTTCCCGCGAAGACGCGTTATTAACTTCACAACAAGCGGGCGGTGCGGCGACATTGTTTCGCGCCGCCGACTCAAAAACCGCCGACCGATTTCCGTCTCCGCCGCCGCCACTCATGCGCATTTGTCGTAATTTAAAGAATGCACTTGACCCGGAAAACATTCTCAACCGCGGGCGGTTGTATGATTTCGGCGCGGAATAAACGGCGATGGGTGATTTATTAATTGTTGCAAACACGCCTTCGGCGCATACTCTCACACTGGCGCAGGCAACGGAAAACGGCGCAAAAACGGCGGGAGAAACAAAAGTGCGCCGTTTGGAGCCGTTGTCGGCAACGGCGGATGATGTTCTTTCGGCGCGCGCAGTCATCATTGGCACGACTGAAAACTTCGGCGCGATGAGCGGACAGATTAAAGATTTCTTTGAACGCGTTTATTATCCGTGTTTGGAGAAAACACAGGCATTGCCGTGGGCGTTGTATGTACGCGCCGGCAAAGACGGCGCCGGCACTTTGCGCGGCGTTCAATCCATTGCCGCCGGTTTGCGCTGGCGTTTAATGACGCCGCCGCTGTTATTACAGGGAGAATATAAAGAAGATTTCGCCGCCCAGTGTGAAAACCTGGGCGCCACCGCCGCCGCCGGCTTGTCGGCGGGGATTTTTTAATTACACTTTTGCGCGCCGTTTGTCGGTTAAAGAAATTACCACTCGCCGGTGTTGGACATGGACGACCACGGCTCTTTTGGCGGGAG
>JAWONR010000002.1:0-10001 GCA_033865115.1 Candidatus Persebacter sydneyensis
GCCGATGTCATGATTTGCGGCGGAGCGGAAGCCGCCATCACACCGCTGGGACTTGGCAGTTTTGCCTCGGCGCGGGCATTGGCGTCCGACTATAACGACTCTCCCCAGGAGGCGTCTCGTCCGTTTGACACAAAACGAAGCGGCTTTGTTTTAGGCGAAGGCGCGGGAGTTTTGGTGTTGGAAGAATACGACCGCGCCCGCGCCCGGGGGGCAAACATTTACGCGTTAATGACGGGATACGGCATGAGTGCGGACGGACATCACATGACGGCGCCGCCGGAAGACGGAGAAGGCGCGGCGCGCGCGATGGAAAACGCCATGCGCGATGCCGGTGCGGCGCCTGATTCCGTTGATTATATTAACGCGCACGGGACTTCAACTCCGCTGGGCGATGTTGCGGAGACGCGGGCGATTCATCGCGCTTTGGGACCCGCTTCCAAAAAAGTCATGGTGAGTTCGACAAAATCCATGACCGGTCATTTATTGGGTGCGGCGGGCGGCATTGAAGCGGTTTGTTCGATTTTGGCGTTGCAAAATCAAACCGTTCCGCCGACGATTAATTTATCGTCTCCCGACCCGGAATGTGATTTGGATTATGTTCCCGGCGCCGCTCGCCAGGCTCGTCTTGGAGTTGTGATGAGCAATTCATTTGGTTTTGGCGGCACCAACGCCACTTTAATCTTTTCCGCGGCTTAAGAATTATGCGCCTGACCGCGATTAATCTCTGCGGATTTAAATCATTCTGCGACCGCACGACTGTGTTGGTGAAGGAAAACCTCATCGGCGTTGTCGGTCCGAACGGTTGCGGCAAATCCAACATCATAGACGCATTGCGCTGGGGTTTGGGCGAGTCACGCGCGTCATTTTTACGCGGCGGCGCGTTGCAGGATGTTTTATTTAACGGCAGTGCCAACCGTCCGCCCGCCGACTTGTGTTATGTTGAAATTCATTTCAACGCTGAAGAAGGCGATGAGTTGGGCATGTGGCAGGGCAATCCTCAAATTGTCGTCAAGCGGGAGTTGGGACGGGACGGCGAATCACATTTTTACATTAACGACCAACAAGTCCGCCGCCGCGATGTGGTGTCGTTGTTTCGCGGCACCGGTGTTTCGCCGCGTTCTTATGCGGTGGTGGAGCAAGGCATGGTCGGCGGCATTGCCGAGGCCTCTGCTGATTCCTTACGGCAGTTTTTGGAGGAAGCGGCGGGCGTTTCACATTACAAAGACCGCCGCCGTGACGCCGAACGTCGTTTGACGAGTTGTCGCGCCAACTTGGAGCAGCTTGGACAATTATTGGCGGAATCGACAAAACGACAGGAGTCATTAAAACGCCAGGCGCGTGCGGCGCGAAGACACCGCGAGCTGGGCGAATCCATTAATGATTTGGAGGTGTTGTTAATTTTACAAAACCGGGATTCGGTGCGCGAAAAACTGGCGGCGAAAGACGGTGAAATCACCGCGTTAAATGAACAAATCGCCGCCGTGCGCACGCATTTGGATTCATTGCGAAAAGACGCCGAAAACGCCCGCGCACAACACGGCGAATATCAACGCAAATCGCAGGCGTGTGAAGCCGATTTTGCACGCGCACAATCCGCCGCCGAACGCGCCCAACAAGATTATCAACAGGCGGAACAAAAACGCTCGCAGTTACAGGAACGCATCGCAACCGAACAAGCAGAGCAGGCAGAAACAGCAGAAACCGCCAAACAAATCATCACCGAACAACGACAAGCTGAAACCGAACTTGGCGGCATTGGCGGACGGCTTGAAAAATGCATCGCCGAATCAGAACGATATTCCGATGAAATTGACGCCTTACAAGAATCACAACGCACCGCCGAACAAGACATGGAATCAGCGCGCGCGCGCCTGCAGGAAGCCGAACAACGCCGCGACCGCCGACAGGTACAGGCGCAAATGAACGCCGAAAAGAAACAAACGATGGAAGAACGGGTTGCCGAACTTCAAACATCATTGCCGCCGGAATCACCCGCGGCACCGCCGCCGGTTGAAGATGCGGAACAGCGGACTTCGCAATGCGAAGAAACACTCGCCGCGCGCGAAGCGGAATGCAAACAATTGACACAAGCGGAACAATCGGCGCGGGCGGCGTTGCATGACGCTCAAAACACACAAGCCGCCGCCGAAGCCGAACACACCGCCCTGCAATCCATGCGACAAACCGAAGAGTGGAAAGACGACGCCCCTCCCCGCTTGTCCGCCGCGATGAAAGCGGACGCCGGTGAATGGTCTCGCGCGTTGGATGCGGCATTGGGACGATTTGCCGCCGCTTATGCACCGTCTTCTTTGAATGAGTTCTTAAACACGCGCGGCATGCCGCCGGCGGGCGCGGGTGTTGTTGATATGCGCGGTGGAAACGGCGACCATTCACCGACAAACGGACAAAAGCCTTTGTTTTCATTAATTAAAGCGCCGCCGGAGGCAACGGCGTTTTTGGCGGCAAAACTGCGCGGCGTTTATGCCGCCGACAGTGCCGAAGCCGCTCTCGCCGCTCGAAAAGATTTACAGGACGGTGAAATGTTGATGACCCGGGACGGCGCATTGTTTATGCGAGACGCGGTTTTTTCTCCGGCGGAGGTGCGCGGCGGTTTTGCGTGGCAAAAACGACTGGCGACTCTTGCGGATTCCATCTCTGACAATGAGAAAAAGATTCAACAACTTCAAACCGCCGCGGATGACGCGCGAGACAAATTACAAGCGGCGGAAACATCCCGCGCGCAAGCGGCAACCGCACTTGACACCGCGCGCGCTGAATTGTCCGACCGCCGCATAGCGATGGGACAGTGGGAAGAACGACAACGCGCCGCCGAACAACGGCGTGAGGAAGTACTCGCGGAAATTGGCGGAATTGAATCCCGCGTTAAAGAGTTGGATGCGGAATCCAACAAACTGGCTGACCCCGCGGCGATGGAACGCGACTGCACCGATGCGACGACTGCGCTGGCGGCGGCGAAAAAAATCACCGATGACGCCGCGGCAAAACTGGAAACGCGGCGCGATGAATTTCATCAGTCCAATATTTCCCGTCGTGAATTGCATTTGCGCGAAGAAAATCTAAAACAGCAGATAGAATCACTGACAACGCGCGGCGCGGAAGTCGCCAAACGGCAAAAAGCATTGTCGGCGCGCGTTTCACAAAACGAAAATGAACTCGCCCAGTTTGCTGAAACGGCGCTGACCGGGACGATGACGCGCCACAATGACGACATGGCAAAGACAAAAACGGCGCTAAAAAAAGCCGCCGCTGAAACGGATGCGTGGGCGCAAAAAATCACCGCCGCCGACAACGAACGCGAAAAACAATTGCGCGAGTCCGAACAGTTACAGGAAAAAAACACCGCCTTGCAGGTGCAAAAACGGGAACTCTCCATGTCGGCGGAAGGTTTGGAAAACTCTTTGGAAGACCTTGTACAGGACGAAACACGGTTGGAGCCGCTGCGTCAAACCCCCGCCACGTCCGAAGAACGGCGCGAGGAGATTGACGCCTTGCGCACAAAGCGCGAACGACTGGGCGCGATTAATTTTGCCGCCGACCAAGAATTGGCGGACGGCATGGCACAATTGGAAACCATGCAAAGTCAAAAGCAAGATGTGGAATCGGCGGCGGATGAGTTAGAAAACATCATCCGCCGCATTGACGCGGAAACGCGCACGCGCCTGCGCGATGTGTATGAAACGATTAACCGGGAATTTGGCGGACTGTTCCGCAAACTCTTCGGCGGCGGCGAAGCCGAATTGTCAATGGACGGCGATTCATTTTTAGACGCGCAGTTTGAAATCCGCGCGCGTCCGCCGGGCAAGCGCATGTTTCCGGTGCGCATGCTTTCCGGCGGTGAAAAATCGGCGACCGCGCTGGCGTTTATTTTCGCACTCATGCGCCACACGCCGCCGCCGTTTTGCATTATGGACGAGGTGGACGCCACATTGGATGATTCACGCGCCGATTTGTTTATCGCCATGTTGGGTGAAATGTCAACTCACTTTCAATGCATGGCCATCACCCACAACAAAAGTACGGTGGAAGCCATGAGCCAGCTCATCGGGGTGACTCAGGAGGAAAAAGGCGTTTCCAAAATTGTTTCAGTGACGCGGGCGGATGTATTGCGCGACATTTCATAATGCCTGACTTTGAAGACGCGTATTGGTTGTTTGCATTGGCCGGCGTAGCGGCATTGGCGGCGGTGGGCGCGATCTTTTATTTTTCCACCCGCGCCGAACCGCGTCGTCCGCCAAAAATAGGACAAGGCGTTGAGCCCTCTTTTGGCGGAAAGAAAACGGAGGAGCCGCAACAAGGCACTTTGGAAGTTGATGATTTTGTCCCGCCTGAGTTGCCTTCGCCGCCCGAGTCGCTTTTGCCGTTGGAAATATGCTATACCGCACGTTTTTACGGCGACAAGCCGGCGACGAGCGGCGACATGGAATCATTTCGCAAACAGCTTCATTCATCCAAAAACCGCAACAGTTATTTGTTGGGATTTGACGAAAGCGGCGGACAATGGCGCATGCCGCCCGAATCGCCGTGTCGTTATTGGATTGTCGCGGTGCCGTTGGCGGACCGCGGCGGCGCCATCGCCGCCGCCGACATTCAACGCTTGGAGGAACAATCACGCGTTTTTGCGCAAAAGAAACAAATGCGCGTGGTGTTTCCGTCCATGTCGGAGTCATTGGAAAACGCCGCCGTCATAGACGGTTTTTGCGCCGCGGCGGACATGTTTATCGAAATACGGTTGAGCGGCGAAAGTCATCCGGTGGCGCGCACCGATGAGATACTGCGACTTGTCGGCATGAGCAATGATGAGCGGGGTTATGTGTGCCGTGTGAACAGTGAAAATCTTTTTCGCGCGCGGTTGATGACGGCGACCGCCGGCGGACGTCAGACGATTATCTTTGAAATGGACGCGCCCAACATCAGCGACCCGCCGCGCGCGTTTGGTGAAATGATTCGCGCGGCGCGCCGCGCGGCGGGCATGTTAAACATGAAATTAACCGACCCACAGGGCGCCCCCATTGATGATGCGCGCATGGCGGAGATGGACAAACAATTGGCGTTGCTCGCTTCACAAATGCGCAAGTTTGGCGCGGAACCCGGCAGTGCCACCGCCCGTATAATTTTTTCATGAGCGACGACATCGCGTTGCGGCGGCGTGTCCGCTTTTTGCGCAAGACAATCCGCGAAGCCAATCACGCTTATTTTAATCTTGACGCGCCGGTAATAAGTGACGGTGATTATGACGCCCTGTTTGCGGAACTGCGGCAGGTGGAGGAAAAACATCCCGAATTAAAAACCGCGAATTCACCGACTCAGGCGGTGGGCGGACGCCGCGCCGAACGTTTTGAGCCGATGAAACATCCGACTCCCATGCGCTCGCTCGGCAATTTATTCTCCGAGGAGGAGGCGCGCGATTTTATCGTCCGCATGGAAAAAATATGCGGCGGAAAACCCCTCTTTAGCGCGGGATTAAAATTAGACGGCATTGCCATGAACGTGGTTTATGAAAAAGGTGAAATGCGCGCCGCCGCAACCCGCGGAGACGGCGCCACCGGCGAAGACATCACCGCCAACGCCAAAACCATCACCAATCTGCCGCAAACCATAAAGAACGCGCCTGAACTTTTGGAAGTGCGCGGGGAAGTCATGCTGACTTTTGACGACTTTGCCGAGCTCAACATGCGGCAGGAATCAGAAGGCGGCAAAACATTCGCCAATCCGCGCAACGCCGCCGCCGGCAGTTTGCGCCAACTCAACGCCGGCGTTACGGCGCGGCGTCCGTTGCGGTTTTTCGCCCACGGTATCGGCGACATGTCCAATCCGCCGTGGCGCGGACATGTTGAAAGTCTTCGCTGGCTCAAAGCGGCGGGATTCACCATAATTGATTTTTGCAAACCGACCGCCGACATTGACAAATTGTTGGCGTATTATGAGTCACAACAAGAAACGCGCGCCGACATGTCGGTTAGCGCAGACGGTGTCGTGTATAAAGTTGATGATTTTGAAATGCAACGCAAAGCCGGTTATGTCTCTCGCGCCCCGCGTTTTGCCGCCGCCCACAAGTTTTCAGCGGAAACGGCAACGACAAAAATTATCGCGATTGAAACACAAGTCGGACGCAGCGGCGTATTAACGCCGGTGGCGCGATTGGCGCCGGTTAATGTCGGCGGTGTCGTCATCACCAACGCCACTTTGCACAATCTTCGTCATGTCACGGACGGCGTTGTTGATGAAACCGACACTCCGCAATCCCTGCGCGAAGGCGATTATGTGGAAGTGTATCGCGCGGGCGATGTCATCCCGCGCATCGGAAAAGTCTTTGCCGCGCGCCGCGGCAAAGACTCTAAACCATGGTCTCCTCCCAAAAAATGTCCGGTATGCGGCGGCAAAACCGCGCCTGACGAAGAGCGAATCTTTTTATATTGTCAAAACACCGCATGTCCGGCTCGGCAAATCGCGCGCGTTGAACATTTCGTCCGCCGCAGTGCGATGGACATAGACCATGTGGGCGGCGTGATATTGGAAAAGTTGTTTGCGCATAATTTTGTCCGCATGCCGTCCGATTTATACGCCCTGCGCCGGGAAGATTTGTTGTCGCTAAGTTTAATCGCCGACAAGGCGGCGGGCAATATTTTGGACGCCATCAACAAAAGCCGCCAGACGACTTTCGCCCGTTTTTTATTCGCTTTGGGAATTCCTTCGGTGGGCGAAACATTGTCCGCGCAATTGGCGGCTCATTTCGGGAATTTGCAAAAACTCCGGGAAGCACTGCCGGAGACTTTTGCCCTGATATCCGATGTCGGACCGGAAATATCGGCGAATATCACCGCGTTTTTCGCCGACAAAAACAATATTGAAGAAATTAAAAAACTGCAAGACGCCGGTGTGACATGGGAGGAACAAAATTTCGCCGTAAAATCACGTCCGCGTCCGCTGGTTGAATATCTCTCCGCCATGGCGTCTTTGAAAACAATCATGCGGGAAGAAGATGTTTGTCAAATTGACGGCAACATGCCGTTGCGCGGGTTGGGCGCAAGCGGCGTTAAAAAACTGGCGGATTATTTCGTTGACTGGGAGCGTTTACAAGCGGCGCCGGTTTCGGAAATTGCCGGCGCCTTGGGCAACAATGAAAAAACGGCGCTCATTGTGCGGGCGTTTATTGATTCACCGCATTATTCACGAGTGATGGATTCTTTGTCCGAACTGGGTTTTGTATGGACTCGCGCCGCGGCGCCGGACTCCCCTTTAACTGGAAAAACTTTTGTCATCACCGGCACATTGTCCGTTTCACGGGAAGAAACGGCAAAAGGCATAAAAGAACGCGGTGGAGCGGTCGTCGATACCGTGTCGTCAAAAACTTCCTACCTTGTTGCCGGTAAAAAACCGGGCAGTAAATTGGCAAAAGCTCAAAAACTCGGCACCGCCGTGATTGATGAATCGGAACTGGCGCGCTTGTTGGAGGAGTGCGACAAACAATAACGCCCGGCGCAAGCCGGTAAAAATGGGTCAGGAGGGACTCGAACCCCCAACCAAAGGATTATGAGTCCTCTGCTCTAACCATTGAGCTACTGACCCGGCGTATTCCGGCGCGTGCGTCAGCGCGGCAATGCGGCTATCGCCGCCGACCCGCCGTCATTGGCGGCGAAATCATTAACCATGTACTGGCGCAACGTGCGAAGACGTTTGGGATGACGCAGCTTGCGCACCGCTTTCGCTTCAATTTGCCGGATGCGCTCGCGGGTGACGCCAAAATGCCGTCCGACTTCTTCCAGCGTATATTCGTTATTGACGCTGATGCCGTAGCGAAGACACAACACTTGCGCTTCCCGAGGCGTGAGCACCTTGCTCAAATAAGTGCCGATATATTGTTTCGCATCCTTGCTCAACAACAAATCCAGCGGGTCGGACGCCGTGGGGTCTTGAATAAAGTCAATGAAAGTGGAATCGTTGTCGCCCACCGGTGCCTCCAAAGACTTCGGCTCTTTGGCGATTTTGAGAATGCGGCGAACACGCTCCACCGAAGTGTCCATGCCGATGGCGATTTCTTCCGCAGTCGGTTCCACGCCGTTTTCCTGCACCAATTGCCGCGTCACCCGCGACAATTTGTTAATCGTTTCAATCATGTGCACCGGAATGCGAATCGTCCGTCCGTGGTCGGCGATGGCGCGGGTAATTGCCTGCCGAATCCACCATGTCGCGTAGGTTGAAAACTTGTAACCGCGGCGGTATTGAAATTTGTCCACCGCTTTCATCAATCCAATGTTGCCTTCCTGGATTAAATCCAGGAAGTGAAGTCCGCGGTTGGTGTATTTCTTCGCGATGGAGATGACCAGTCGCAGGTTGGCGCCGACCATTTCGCTTTTGGCGCGTTGTACTTCGCTCTCTTTTTCGCGCAATTCGGCGTCCAAGTCCAGCATTTCCTGCGGGGTTTTCAATCCCGAATTTTTGACGATTTTTCCGTACTTGTTTTGCAACTCCTCCACTTCGGGCACATAGTTGCGGGTGTGACGGTCGAAATAATTCGCCGACAAGTTGCGAATCCAATCGGGATTGGTTTCATTGCCGGGAAACAGGCGCAAAAAGTCCTTGCGCCGCATGCCCATTTTGCGGGTGCAACACTCGCGGATTTTGCGTTCAACGGCTTTCATCTCTTCGCATTCACCGCCGGCTCTGATGAGCAGGCGCTTAATAAACTTTTCCGAAAAACAAAACTGGGTCATCATGGCGGTGAGTTCCCGTTCTTTTGCCGTGCGCGCGCTGCCGCGAAGTTTTTTGGCATCCGCCCGCGCCGCTTCTATTTTTTTCGTCAAAATGCTGGTGTTTTCCCATAATTCACGCGACATGACCTGACGCCGCCGTTCAACATCCTCTATTTGCGAGGATTTTTCCGACCTCATCATCGCCGGCGCGTGTCCTTTGTCGCCGGTTTCGCGCGAGGCAAAAATACCGTGAACCAACTCTTCTATGTGGTGTTCGCCGGACTCCAGCTTGGTTTTGACTTCGTTCATTATCATATCAACCATGCTGGGACGGTGCGACAACACCTCCATAATCCGCCGTTGTCCGTCTTCAATGCGCCGTGAAATTTCGATTTCTTCCTTGTGCGTCAGCAACGTGGAAGCGCTCATTTCGCGCATATACATGCGCACCGGGTCGGTGGTGCGGCTGATGCCGACAAAAGATGAAATCGCCGCCTCCGCCTGGTCTTCAATGTCGGAGTCGGAACGCACTTGTACGCCCTCTTCCTTAATCAACAAATCATCCTGGTCGGGAGCGGTTTCAAAAACCTGTATGCCCCATTCGCGCAATATGTTGGCGACAATTTCCGCCGCATCTTCGGTGTTTTCAATCCCGTCCGGCAAATGGTCGTTGATGACCGGGTTGGTCACATAACCATGCGCCGCGGCATGTCGAAACAATTCTTTAAGCTTCTCACCCTGCAAGTCGTCATCAACGGCGTCGGTTGGCAACCGGCGTGAACGACGAAGTTTGCGATTGATTTCCTTGCCGATAACCCCCATCGTTTCTTCACTGTCGCGAACGGCGGCGGCGGTTTTGGGAGTGGCGGTTTTCGGAGCGGCGGTGTCCAACGCGCGATTTTTCGCGGACTTTTTCTTCTCCTCTTTTGCAACAGCGGGAGTTTTTGTCTTCGCAACCGTCTTTGGCGCGGCGGTTTTTGCAACGGGAGTTTTTGCGGCGGGAGTTTTTACAGCGCCGGTTTTCTTCGGTTTGGCGGCGGCTTTTGTGGCAACGGGTTTTGCCTTGACGGGCTTTACCTTGGCGGTTTTCGCCTTGTTGACTTTTGCAGCTGCGGTTTTCTTCTTCGCAGTTGTGACCTTGGTTTTGACTTTGGTTGTGGCTTTTTTAGCAGTCGGCTTTGCCTTGGCGGCAGTTTTCTTCTTTGCGACAACGGTTTTGCCCGTGGATTTCCGCTTAGCCGCCGGTTTTTTAACGGCTTTGGCTTTTTTACTCACGGCTTTAGCTTTAAC
>JAWONR010000002.1:10101-19922 GCA_033865115.1 Candidatus Persebacter sydneyensis
GATGTCGCAGAAGCGGCTTTGGTAACGGACTTTTTCCGTTTTGGGGAAGATTTGGATGTGGTACGGGAACGAGTATTCGGCATGGGCACCTCTTTGCGACAAAACGATTATTATACCACAAAATTCCGCATTCGCCCAAAAAAATTGCCTCCCCGGACGGGCTACCGCATAATAAACGGATTCGCCATCGGGCTTTCGGAGGTGTTAATCCACACGGTTTTGGTGCGGGTATAATCGGCAACGGTGTCTTGTCCCGATTCTCGCCCGTATCCGGAGCAGTTATAGCCGCCAAACGGCGCCATCGGAGAGATGGCGCGGTAAGTGTTCACCCAACAAATTCCCGCCCGAATCCGCTTCGCCACGCGGTGTGCGCGGGCAATGTCGCCGGTAAAAACGCCGGAACCCAGCCCATAAACAGTGTCATTGGCAATGGCAATCGCCTCGTCTTCGGTGTCAAACGCCGTTAATGACATGACCGGTCCAAACATCTCCACTTTCATGGTTTCCGTCTGTGAATTCGGACATTCCACCAAAGTCGGCGGGAAATACCGTCCCTGTCCCGACACTTTTTTGCCGCCGAAATGAATTGTCGCGCCCTGTGACTCGGCGGCGGCGAGTGTTTTTTCTATCCGTTCCATTTGTGCCGCCGTGCATAAGGGACCAATGTGCGTTTTGGCATCCGCCGGGTCGCCGATGACAAGTCCGCGCGTTTTTTCGGTAATATTATGAATCAGAGACGGTAAAATTTTGCGCTCCACAAGTCCCCGCGATGCGGCAACGCATGACTGCCCGGAAGCGCCAAAATTACCGGCGATTAAACCATTGGCGGCATTGTCCAAATCAGCGTCCGCAAAAACAACAAGCGGTGATTTTCCGCCCAGTTCAAGAGTCGTTACGGCAAAGTTGTTCGCGGAATTACGCACCACATGACGGGCGGCTTCGGGACCTCCGGTAAATGCAATGCGGTCAACATCCGGATGCGAAGTCAGCGGTATTGAACAATTGTCGGCGTCACCGGTCAATACCGACACCACGCCGGGCGGAAAACCGGCTTCTTCAATCAATCGCGCAAACGCCAACATGACACAAGGCGCCATTTCGGACGCTTTTAGAATAACACAACATCCCGCCGCCAACGCCGGCGCAAGTTTTGTCGCCGTCAAAAACATTTGTGCGTTCCACGGCACAATGGCGGCGACTACGCCTATCGGCTCGCGTAATGTGAAGACATGCATGTCCGGCTTGTCTATCGGCAAAGTCGCCCCTTCTATTTTGTCGGCGAGTCCGGCGTAATAACGATAATATTCCGCCACATACCGGGTTTGCATCGCGGTTTCGGCGAGCAGTTTGCCACTGTCGGCGGTTTCAATCGCGCCCAACTCTTCGGCATGCGATTCCACCAAATCCGCGAGGCGAAATATGAGTTTGCCGCGCGCACCGGCACTCATCGCCGGCCACTCTCCTTCACACAACGCACGACGGGCGGCGATGACCGCGCGGGATACATCACCGGCGCCGGCGCATGCAAAACGAGCCCATGATTCTCCCGACGCCGGATTTTCACTTTCCCGCGGCGATGACTCGCCGTCCGTCCATGCGCCGTCTATGTACAACTGATAGTATGGAAATTCGCCCGTCATGAGAACGCCGGCATCACTTCGTCTATAAACCGGGACAATGACGCGTATTGTTGTTCGTAATCCATGCCGGAATCAATCCAAAACGCATACTCATCATAACCCCAGTCTTCATACTGTCGCAACCGCGAAATGACTTCCGCCGGCTTGCCGATGACTAAATTTTTTCGTATCTCCGCCGGCGCATAAGGCGCCATCGCCGCCATGTCATCGGCGGAAAGCGGCGCCATCATTCCATTTGTCACGGGGCGGGCGTTTTTAAACCACGCGCCAAAATAACAATAAAACTTCGCCAGTGCGTTTGTCGCCGCTTCCACCTCCTCATCGGTTTTGCCGACATAAGTATGTTGCAACAACATAATCCGCGGACGAGTGTTGTGTTTTTCGCATGCGTCGTCAAAACGTCCGACAAGTGTTTTAACTTCGTCATCGCCCTGCCACAGCGGCGTCACTTGTACATGACAACCGCCGCCAACGGCAAAATCATGACTGGCGGCGTCTCGCGCGGCAATCCACATCGGCGGCGGACGAGACGGACGCGGCGTGGAAACGGAAGTCGGGAAACTATAAAACTCGCCGTCATGCGCATAATCGCCCGCCCATAACTTTTGAACGGCGGGAACAATTTCACGCATGCGCTGTCCCGCTTGATAGGCGTCCATGCCGGGCATTAACCGCTCGTATTCATAAACATAGGCACCGCGTGCAATTCCCACTTCCAAACGCCCGCCGGTGATGAGATCCGCCATCGCCGCTTCGCCGGCGAGTTTTATCGGATGCCAAAAAGGCGCGACAACCGTCCCGGTGCCAAGCCGAACATTGCGGGTGCGACTCGCCAAATCAACAACCGTCATAAACGGATTCGGCGCTATTGTGAAATTCATCACATGATGTTCGCCGCTCCACACCGCATGCATGCCGCCATCGTCCGCCGCCTTGCATAGTGAAATAAACTGTTCATACAACGTCTCCGCCGGAATGTCCGGATTGTCCACCCGCTGCATGTGTGCAAATAATGAAAGTTTCATGCTCGATTCTCCATAATGTGTACATCTCCCGTTTGTTCGTCGCCAACATACAATCCAAAAACACCGTTTTGACGCTCCAACACATAACGGCGCATCATTGACTCCACCGCCGGTGATTCAAAACGGCGGGATAAAAAATCATCCGCGGCGAGATAAGCTCCCAGTCCGCGCGCGTCTTCATCTTTTGCCGAAGCGCGATAATAGGCGATGCTTTCACCGGTTTCCCTATTGTCAAAAATCGAATATACCGCGCCGAATTCCGCCACAACCCCCGCGGTTTGAAACAAATCACGAATTGCCGACAATGCGCTGCCCTCTTCCGCCGCCGCCTGCGGTAAACGCAAACCGCGTGATGTTTCCTCCAACAACACTTTTCCATCGTATTCCATAATCACCCCCGCCCTCAACAAACGACGTCCCGCCGCCCGTCTCTCCAAGGACAATGAAAAATAACCGCCGTTAAAATAACCCAGCCCCGGACGTCCTGAAAAACCAAAATCATCAACGCGCCCGATTAAAATGATATGGTCGCCGGCATCCACCCGACTCTCCACGGCGCAGGAAAAAAACGCCGCCGCATCGTCAATCAACGGACAACCCGATTTGTCCTTGCGCCACGCCGCGCGCTCAAAACGGTCTCCCCCCGGTGATGCGAATAAATTGGCAATGTCACGCTGGTCATCCGCCAGGATATTAATCGCAAAGCGCGGGCATGAATTGAAAACTTCAAAAGTGGAAAGTGTCCGAGCCGGACACACCAACAACAACGGCGGCAACAACGACACCGATGTAAAAGAGTTGGCGGTAAATCCCACGGGAATGTCATTACCGTCCGTCGTTGTCGCCACGGTGACGCCGGTCATAAACGAACCAAACGCCGTGCGTAATTTCTTGGCGTCCAATTCGTTCATTTGCCCCCCGCCGCCGCTTGTTGTCCGGTCGCCGCGCACTCGCAAACAAACGCCGACAACGCATGATTAACTTCGCGCGCATGACTCATCTGCGCCAAATGCCCGCCATTAACAATTACCGCCCGTCCGTGAGGCGCTTGCGCCGCCATGGCATGTGACATGGACGGCGCGGAATTAATATCATCAACACCGGTTAAAAACAACGCCGGCACGTCCAATCTTGACAACGCATTGTCCGCCGGACCGTCTTCTTCCGCGAAAACCCGGTACAAACTCGCATATTCCAAACGGTCGGCGGATGACAGCCACTTACGGCAAAAAACCGCCGCTCGTTGTGCGCGTCCGGCGGGTTTTTCACCAAACCAGCGCGCAATTGTGGCATCAACAATATCATCGCCGTTTTGCAGCATTTTCGCGCGAGATAAAACGGCGTTTTTTGCCGATGACGGACGGCGATAAACGGCGTTCAACGCCGCCACTCCCGTACACCATTTTGGAAAACGAAAAGCGACATCCAATGCCATCAGCGCGCCCACTGAATGTCCGACAACAACGGCGGGACGGCGGACAACATTTTTAATAAACTCACCGATACGCAAAGAATAATCCTCCAAAGTTGCCTTTTCTCCGGACGGATTTTGGCTTTCGCCGTGTCCGGGTAAATCAACGGCAAACACTTCACATGTCCGCCGTAAAATGCGAATTTGTGAAATCCAACACTCCGCCCGCAATCCAACACCGTGCAACAACAACACCGGCGTTCCCGCTCCCGCCTGATAAAAGGCAAGCCCCTCAACATTTCCGGCGCGCGATAAAAAGAACATGCGATTATTGTAGCATACTCCGGCAAATTATGGCTTGTCCGCCTTTTGAATATTTCATGAAACTCTTCATGAAAAAAACATTTCCGGTGAGTTGTCAACCGGCGTTTTTGTTGTCGTCGGACGCCTGCAACTTCGCCAAAAAATCGGCGGTGTTGGCGGCGGTAATTTTGGCGTGCATTTTTTCGTTATTAACAATGACCACCGGACCGTCGCCGCATGCGCCAAAGCACTCGCCTTCCTTCAGAGTCCATTCGCCGTCTTCCGTTGTTTCGCCGCATTTGATTCCCAATGCCTCTTCCAACGCCGCTTTTGTTTTCATCGCTCCCATTAACGCACACGGCAAATTGGTGCACACACACAGTTTGCGCCGCCCCACCGGTTTGGTGTCGTACATGTTGTAAAAAGTCGCGACTTCGTACGCGCGAATCGCCGGAATATTTAAATACTCGGCGACAAAAGCAATCGTTTCTTTCGCCAGCCATCCTTTTTCTTTTTGCGCAATTCGCAACGCGCTCATCACCGCCGACGCCTGTTTGCCGCGCGGATATTTGGCAATTTCAATGTCTATCGCCGCCAGTGATTCGGCGGACAACGGCGCGTTTTCGGCGCTCATCGGTCTATCTCCCCAAAAACAACATCCATCGTCCCAATGATGGAAACGACATCGGCTATCATGTGTCCTTTTATCATTTCATTCATCGCCGCCAAATGTGCAAAACCCGGCGCGCGTATTTTTAACCGATAAGGTTTGTTCGCGCCGTCCGACGCCAAATATATGCCAAACTCGCCTTTGGGATGTTCCACCGCACAATACGCCTCGCCCGCCGGCACATGCATGCCTTCGGTGAACAATTTAAAGTGATGAATTAACTCTTCCATATTCGCCTTCATGTCTCCGCGCCGCGGCGGTGCGACTTTGTGGTTTTCCACAATCACCGGACCCGGATTTTGACGCAGCCATTCAACGCATTGTTGAATAATCGTGTTGGACTGGCGCATTTCTTCCATGCGCACCAAATAACGGTCATAACAGTCGCCGTTTACGCCCACTGGAATGTCAAAATCAAGGGCGGAATAAACTTCATACGGCTGTTTTTTGCGCAAATCCCATTCCACGCCGCTGCCGCGCAACATCGGACCGGTGAATCCCAACGCCTTGGCGCGTTCCGGCGATACAACGCCAATGCCGACCGTCCGTTGCTTCCAAATGCGGTTGTCAGTCAGTAAAGTTTCATATTCGTCCACCTTTGACGGAAAACGTCCGCAAAAATCCTCTATAAAATCCAATAACCCGCCTTGTCGCGCGGCGTTGAGTTCGCGCACGTCTTTTTCGCTTTTGAAACGGGACGGTTGATATTGGGGCATGTCGTCCGGCAAATCGCGATAAACGCCGCCCGGACGATAATAAGCGGCATGCATGCGCGCGCCGGAAACCGCCTCGTAACAATCCACCAAGTCTTCGCGCTCGCGAAAGGCGTATAAAAACATGCTCATCGCGCCGATGTCCAACGCATGCGCGCCCAGCCACAACAAATGATTCAGCACGCGCGTGATTTCATCAAACATCACGCGGATGTATTGCGCGCGAATCGGCGGCGTAATGCCGCATAACTTTTCTATCGCCATCACATAGGCATGTTCATTAACCATCATGGACACATAATCCAACCTGTCCATATACGGCACCGACTGCACATAAGTTTTTTGTTCGGCGAGCTTTTCGGTGGCGCGGTGTAAAAGACCAATGTGCGGGTCGGCGCGCACGATGACTTCGCCGTCCAACTCCAACACCAAACGCAACACGCCATGCGCCGCCGGATGCTGCGGTCCGAAATTCATCGTGTAGTTTCGTATCTCAGCCATCGTCACGCTCCTTGGCGAATGATTCTTCGCGTACGATGCGAGGAACAACCTCGCGAGGGGGAATGCTCACCGGCACATATATCACGCGCTTTTTGTCAGCATCATAACGCATTTCCACATGTCCGGAGATTGGGAAGTCCTTGCGGAACGGATGCCCGACAAAACCATAATCGGTGAGAATGCGGCGCAAATCTTTGTGTCCGTCAAAAATAATTCCAAACAAATCAAACGCCTCCCGCTCAAACCAGTCGGCGACAGGCCAAATCTCTGAAACCGAATCAAGACGCGGAAAATCATCGTCCGGACAAAACACCCGAACCCGCAAACGGCGGTTATAACGCAATGACAAAAAATGATAAACGGAGGCAAAACGCGCTCCCTCTTCGCGACCGGCGTAGGCGGAATAATCCATGCCGGCAACGTCAATGAGTTGATCGAAAAGCAGTGACTCATCATCTCGCAAAATAAGCATTGTCTCCGTCATGTCGGCGGCGGGAACGACCAACCATGATTCATCCAGCGCCTCGCCGAAGGAAAAACCCTCCCGCGAGCCGAAACGTTCATGCAAAATATCCGAAAGCATTTTCATGTCGCCTCCTAACACTGCCCTTGATTGCGCGCCTGACGCAACGACGCCAACATCGGACGGGGAATTTTGTCCGGGTCCGGATACAACGACTCCGTGAGGGTGATTAATTCACAATGCCGTTCTTCGTTCCGATATAACAGGATTAATTCCTGACTCGCCGGATTGTCGGAGGCGACATTGGCGGCGCTTCCCAACAAAAGCGTTTCCTCCACCGGTATGCTTTCATCTCCCAAAGTGCGCGCAAACAACGCCTTTTGCCAGTAAAAAATCGCGGTCAACTGTCGTCCCAACAACGGCTCGTCAGTGGGCTCAAACTTCTTCATCCATTCCAACTCCCGGCGCATGCCCTCTTCGTCTATTTGCCGGAAAGTCAGCCGCTGTGAATTGGAGGACAAACGAGCCAGCGCGTTTTTATCCAATGCGCGGTCTATCAACTCGCGCCATTCATCGGTAATCTCCAAACCATGATAAGACGCAAGCTGCACCGCGTTTACCAATTGCGACACCGTCGCAAAATGCTGTTGTCGCGTCCACAAATCGACAATTTCGCCGTGCAAGCTGATGTTCTCCTGCAGCCATATTTTCAGCGAATCCGAAAGAATAATCCGCTCGTGTGCGCCTTCACGATTCACGCGGCGGAAAAATCCCATAAAGTCGGAACCAAAACGCGGATGCGCATAGAGCTTTTGCCGCGCCGTGTGATAGTATATCGGGCGGTCGACTCGTTCGACATACGAACGTAAAATTTTGTGTTTGCTCTGCGCGTTGGGCGCTTGTGGCGGCGCGTAATCCTGCATCAACGGTGAATACAAACGGTCGCCGTAAACAAGTCCCTGGTCGTTATACACTTTTAAATCGGGACGCATGCCTTCAACAAAGTGCAAATACCCGACTGGCAAATCCAAATCGTCAAATGTAAACAAAACCGCGTTGGGTTCGACACTTTTGAGTTTCGCCACCGCCAAATTATGCGACCAGTCATATTCGCGGCGGTTGTTTTTTTCCCAGTGTGCGGCCGCGGTCAGTCCCACCACCGCCGTCAAAATAAATATTCCCGCCTGTCGTCCCAAAATCGGCGACACCGCACTGACCCGCCCCGCCGCCCACGCCGCGCCTATTGCCAGCCATATCGCCATAATGCCAAACGCCAGCAAGTGATACACGCGAAACGCCGCCATCCAAATAAATTCCGCCTTAAAGTCCAACAAATACACCAGCAAAACACTGCTCATAAACCAACTGGCAGAGAACGACAACCACAACCAGTTATAACGCGAGCGCGCCATGACTATGAATCCAATCACGACAAAAATAAAACCCAACGGCGTAAATTGCCACCACATGTCGTCCGCCAATGTTTTGGCAAACGCGAGTTTGTCCTCCAAACCCACGCCCGACTGTTTATCCACGCCCGAATAACCGGAACGGAAGAAATAAAACGAAAAGTCGACAATTTTATCCGCATCATTCAATCCAAAAAAGCCGAGAGGACCGTAAAAGTTCGCCGGGTTTTCGGCGATGTTATAACCGGAACGCCATATCATCGCAAAATACGGCGGCGCCGCGCCTATAATGACGCCGAGCAAGCCCAAAATCACGCGCGGTAATATATTCCCGATTTGCGACAACACCATCATGCCCAGTCCGATACTGCCGAGTCCCAACAACGGATAGTGATTTGCCACGCCCAATCCGTAAATAATTGTAATCGCCATAAACAACCGGCGATGAGACTTGCCCGACCGTCCGGAGTGTCCGGCATAACGCAAACACAACGCCATGACGATAAAAAAGAACATGGAGTTTAATGTATAAACTTCGGCGATAATCGCCTGCGACCAAAAAGTGTCGGAAACGGCATACGCCAATCCGCCCAAATAAGCAAACACCCGCCCCTGAGTCAGCATCGCCACAATCGCATAAATCGCCGCGCATGCCCCGGCACCGGCGAAACCGCTGAATAAGTGCCCTTTAAACGCCGGCGTTCCAAACGGCATTAAATGATAGAAAATACTTCCCAATAACGTGTGAATTGGATAACCCGGCGGATGTGCGACTCCAAAAAAATGCAGATTGGAAATAAACAGTCCGTCATCCTCCAACGCCACCAATCGCGGCGTGGTCAAACCGTACAAAAACAACACCATCAAAAACACCGCCGCCAAATGCGGCATTTCCGCCCGCCAATTACGCGGCGTCAATGAATACGGCACCATCGCTGATTCAAACAATTGAGTCGGCCATAAGCCTCGTTTTTCAGTCGGAAAGTAATTTCCGCCAATGGCAACGGCGGCGGCAGGAGTTGCCTTGGATGCCTGGGGAGCCGCTTTTTTAGGCGCGACATCGGACGCCGACGACTTGCGCTCGGAAGGAGGTTTGGGACGAGAATACCGGCGACGTTTTCCCATTTATGCCCGAGCCAGTGTATTAGTGCGACGAATCTTCTTTTGCAGTTGCACAATACCAAACAACAATGCTTCCGCCGTGGGCGGACATCCCGGCACATAAATATCCACCGGCACGATGCGGTCACAACCGCGCACCACCGAATAAGAATAATGATAATAACCGCCGCCGTTGGCGCATGAACCCATGGAAATCACCCACCGAGGCTCGCTCATTTGGTCGTAAACTTTGCGCAATGCCGGCGCCATTTTGTTGCACAGTGTGCCGGCGACAATCATTACGTCACTTTGCCGCGGACTGGGACGAAAAATAACGCCAAACCGGTCAAGGTCGTAACGAGACGCCCCCGCGTGCATCATTTCCACCGCGCAACATGCAAGTCCGAATGTCATCGGCCACATGGAACCGGTGCGCGCCCAATTAATTAAACTGTCCACGGTGGTCGTGAAATATCCCCGCTCCGAAAGCACAGAGCCGACATCGGCATGCGGACGCGCGGAAGGCGACAGTGATTCTGTCGGGTCAATTAGCTGTTCTTTGTTCATTGCTCTTGTCTCCATGCT
>JAWONR010000003.1:0-16405 GCA_033865115.1 Candidatus Persebacter sydneyensis
TCCATGTAATAAGTCGCACGTCCCTGCGTCAGCGAACGCAACTGCGTGGAATAACCAAACATTTCCGCCAACGGAACATCCGCATTAACCGCCTTGGAACCGGCGACAATATCCTCCATGCCCTGAATCATCCCGCGTCGTGAATTCAAATCGCCCATCACATCGCCCATTTTTTCCTCCGGCGTTTCCACTTCCACTTTCATCACCGGCTCCATCAACACCGCCGCGCCCTTACGCATGCCTTCGCGAAAAGCAATGCCCGCCGCCATCCGAAACGCCTGCTCCGATGAATCAACATCGTGAAAAGAACCGTCAAACAAAGTCGCGCGAATATCCACCACCGGATAACCCGCCAATACCCCCGATTTCATGGTGTCGCGAATGCCTTTTTCCACCGCCGGAATGTATTCTTTCGGCACCGCACCGCCCTTAATCTTGTCAATAAACTCAAAACCTTCACCGTTTTCCAACGGCTCCAACTTCACCCAAACATGACCGTATTGTCCGCGTCCGCCCGTTTGTTTAATGAATTTGCCCTCCACCTCCACCGATTTTTTAATCGCCTCGCGATAAGCCACTTGCGGACGCCCCACATTCGCCTCCACATTAAACTCGCGGCGCATGCGGTCGACAATAATCTCCAAATGCAACTCGCCCATGCCGGAAATAATCGTTTGTCCGGATTCTTCATCACTGCGAACGCGAAAAGACGGGTCTTCGTGTGCAAGCCGCCCCAACGCCAATGACATCTTTTCTTGGTCGACTTTTGTTTTCGGCTCCACCGCGACATGAATCACCGGGTCGGGAAAACTCATTTTTTCCAAAACAATCGGAGAATCCGGCGCGCAAATGGTTTCGCCGGTGATGCCTTCTTTCAATCCCACCGCCGCGGCAATGTCGCCGGCGCGCACTTCTTTAATTTCTTCACGACTGTTGGCATGCATTTGCAAAATCCGACCAATGCGCTCTTTTCTACCGCGAGACATGTTCATCACTGTCGCGCCGGAGCTTAAAGTGCCTGAATATACGCGGAAAAATGACAGTTGTCCCACATAAGGGTCGTTCGCTACTTTAAAAATCAATCCCGCCATTTTTTCATCGTCACGCGCCTCGCGTAGAATTTCTTTTTCGTTGTCATCAGTGCCATGCACCGGCGGCAAATCAACCGGAGACGGCAAATAATGTACAACCGCGTCCAACAACGCCTGTACGCCTTTGTTTTTAAACGCGGTGCCGCACAACATCGGCACAACTTCATTCGCAATGGTGCGAGTGCGCAAACCGGCGCGAATTGACTCCGCCGACAAATCACCGTCCGCCAAGTATTTCTCCATCAATTCTTCGGAAGACTCCGCCGCCGTTTCCAAAAGCACTTCGCGCCATTTTTTGGCTTCATCCATCATGTCATCCGGCACCGGCTTGACGGTAAAACGCGCGCCCATGTTTTCGGTTTCCCAATGTATCGCCTGCATTTCCACCAAATCAACAACGCCGGAAAAAGCGTCTTCCGCGCCTATCGGCAATTGAACGGGAATCGGTTGCGCGCGAAGACGCTCTTTAATTTGTTCACGCACGCGGTCAAAATTCGCCCCCACGCGGTCCATCTTATTCACAAACGCCAGTCTCGGTACGCCGTATTTGTTGGCTTGTCGCCAAACAGTCTCCGATTGCGGTTGTACGCCGCCGACCGCGCAGAAAACTCCCACCGCGCCGTCCAACACGCGCAATGAGCGCTCCACTTCAATTGTAAAGTCCACGTGTCCCGGCGTGTCAATAATATTAATGCGGTGTTCCGACATGTCACCCGCCATGCCTTTCCAAAAACATGTGGTCGCCGCCGAAGTAATCGTAATGCCGCGCTCCTGCTCTTGCGCCATCCAGTCCATCACCGCCGTGCCTTCATGCACTTCGCCGATTTTGTGTGAGATGCCGGTATAAAACAAAATCCGCTCGGTCGTTGTGGTTTTACCGGCGTCAATATGCGCCATAATTCCGATATTGCGGTAGAGATTAATGGGAACACGCGCAGTAGACATAATCAATACCGGAAATGTGAAAACGCCTTGTTGGCGGCGGCCATGCGATGAGTGTCATCCCGTTTCTTAACCGCCGTCCCGCGTCCGGCGGATGCTTCCATCAATTCATTGGCGAGATTGCGGTAAGTGTATTTGTCACCGCCCGCCCGCATGGCATCGCGCAACCAGCGCATGGCAAGCGCCATGGAACGGTCAGAGCGAACTTCAACCGGAACTTGGTAGTTGGCGCCGCCTACGCGACGACTCTTAACTTCCACCGTTGGACGAATATTGTCCAACGCCTCGTCAAACAACGCAACCGGGTCGGTGCCGCGTTTTTGTTCTATTTCCGACAATGCGCCATAAACAATGCGTTCCGCGACGGATTTCTTTCCGTCTTTCATGACAACATTGACGAATTTTGCCACTTTCTCGCTGGTATAGCGAGGGTCGGGCAGAATTTTGCGTTTAACGGCGGCGCGGCGACGGGACATTACAAATCTCCAAATCTATCTTACTGTTGTTTGGGACGTTTGCCGCCGTATTTGGAACGTCCCTGACGGCGCTTTTCAACGCCGGAAGAATCCAGCGCACCGCGCACGACATGATAACGGACGCCCGGCAGATCTTTCACTCGTCCGCCACGCACCAAAACCACCGAGTGTTCCTGCAAATTGTGTCCTTCACCGCCGATATAGGCGGTGACTTCAAAACCATTCACCAACCGCACACGAGCGACTTTGCGCAATGCGGAATTGGGCTTTTTGGGAGTGGTCGTATAAACGCGCAGACAGACACCGCGTCTTTGCGGGCAGTTTTCCAGCGCCGGAGACGCCGATGGCGGCTTCTTGACGCTGCGCGCCTGGCGCGTTAACTGATTAACTGTCGGCATTTCTGCTCCTTTGCAAATCTTAAATTAGCCCCGCCAATAAAGATGGGATCTACGTCTCGGTTTTTAATCCAAGAAGCATATTATAGCATAAATATCGCGCGCGCGCTAATTATCCAAGCCAAAACGCAAAAAATTCGCTAAAAATCGCAATTTTTCGCAATTTTTTCGCCTGTCCGCCCGACATGACGGCAAAATTCCGCAAACAATGACCGCTTCGGCAAAACCCCGCGCAAAACCCCGTCAATTGCGAGGTGAGACATGCTGATAAAACACGCTTTCAAAACGCCGCAAATACTCCTTCATCGCCGTGTCTGAAATCCCCTCGTCCGCCAAAATTTGTGCATATTCAGGGTCGTCATCCGTCCAATAAAAAACATACAACGCCGTTTGCAAATGCCATAACTTGGGAAGCGTTCTATAAATCGCCCCCGGCGGTCCGTTTCTTCCGGGCAGGCGGCGAGGTTCTCCCAGTCGCCCTTGAAAAACATAAAAAGCGTCATCAGGAGGCAGAAACTTTAACGCATATTCCACTTCTCTCCCGCCAACGGTAATATCATCCGAAGCGCGCCAGCCGCCGCTTTCGGATTGTCCGGTTAAATATGGAGTGGTTTTTGCGTTCATATCCCCCGCCGTCCGCCGTCTTACTTTTCCCTCCCGGTGAGGATATAACTCGTTGGAACTGAGTGCGACATCCAATAAAATTTGTCCGTCCGCAAAAGACGGTTCATCGCGCATAAAATAAGTCCGCATGTGATTGTGTTGTTGTAATATGACGGCAAACGGCGTATTTTCCCGCAACACGACAAACGCCGCCGTATAGTGGTCCAACTGGTGCCAGTCGGCGGAGTCCGCAAAAATATCGGCGAGGCGAAGATAAAGCGGTGACACTCCGGCGGGCAAACCCGAATGCCGAAAGACAAAATGATAACCCAAAAAAGTAAACGTCTCCGCGCCGCCGGACAAAGTTAAAGTCGCGCGAACAACACTGCCGTATCCCGCGGGATTCGCCTCCGTTGTCGGATGGTGAACAAACACCGCTTCCGGCATGTCACGCACCGCGTTTAACGCCGCCTCATCGGGGTCGTGCGCAAGATGAACGCCCTCGCCGTCAAACAAATCACCGCTGCCGACATAGTCATCGTAAAAATCAATCGGTCCCTCTTCGCCTTCGGGAACATGCAAAATCGGACGGTGTTGTCGCAATAATTCCCGGTCTTCGGATGACGGAAGTGAATCACTCAACCCGGCGCGGATTTCGTCAAACCCCGGATATTGTGCAAAGGTGGCGGCAACCGCCGCGCAATTAATGACAAACGACAGTCCAAACAATGAAAGAAAACCGGCGCGAATATTCATTGTTGCTCCGCACACAGTGACAATCGCGCAAACTCATCCGGCGAAATTGTTTGCGGACGGCGCGACGGGTCAATGCCGGCGCGCTTCCAATTAATATTAAAAGCGGACAATCCGTTGTCCAACATTTTTCGCCGTGATTGAAAAGCCGCCGCGGTAATTTCCGACAACAAAGGCGAAAACATGGGCGGCGCAATGCGAGGTGTTAATTGAATCATAGCTGAATCAACTTTCGGCGGAGGCACAAACGCACTTGGCGGCACATGAATTTCATAACTTGCCTGATAAAACAACCGCACTGAAACGGTCAGTCGTCCGTATTCCGCGGTTCCCGTTGGCGCGCATATTCTTGCGGCGACTTCCTCCTGCACCATCAGCCACATTCCGCGAGTTTTACATTCACACAATTGCAACAACAACGGAGTGGAAATATTGTAAGGCAGATTGCCTGCAACACGCGCGTTTTCGCCCACTAATTGCGGCAGGTTTTGTTTAAGAATATCACCGGTAATTAAGTTAATCTCATCGCCAAATTGCGCGTGTAATTCCGCCGCCAAATCACGGTCAATCTCCACCGCCGTAAGTTTCGCCCCCGCCTGCAAAAGTCCCGCGCTCAACGCGCCTTTACCGGGACCGATTTCCAATATTTTCTCCCCTTTCCGAGGACGAATGCGTGTGACAATTTCATTAATAATATTGTCATCGGTTAAAAAGTGTTGTCCGAATCGCCGCCGTGTTTTCATGACACTGTCGATGCCGTTGCGGCAAGTTGTACGGCGGCACGCATGCTATGAGGTGAAACAACGCCCTTCCCCGCCAAATCCGCGGCGGTGCCGTGGTCGGGCGAAGTCCGCAAAAACGGCAGTCCCAAAGTGGCATTAACAGTGTTGTCAAAATCCGCGTATTTAATCACCGGCAGTCCCTGGTCATGATACATGGCGAGATAACAATCAGCGCGGACAAACTTAAACATACTGTCGGCGGAAAAAGGTCCCTCCACATTCACCCCGTCATGAATCGCGCGTTCAATGGCGGGACGAATAATACGCGCTTCTTCATCGCCAAAGGCGCCGTCTTCCCCCGCGTGTGGATTGAGTCCTGCAACAGCGACATACGGCGCGCGTCCGTTTGTGAAATATTGCCTCAATCCGGAATCCAAAACACGCAAAGTCATTGACAAATCATCAACGGACAATGCGGCGGACACTTTCGACAACGGAACATGACGAGTCGCCAGTGCCACGCGCATTTGTTGTCCCGCCAGCAACATGACCGGATGCGGCGCGGAAACGCGCGCGGCGACATACTCCGTTTGTCCGCAGAACTCAAAACCGGCTTCATTAATAATTTGTTTGTTAACCGGTCCCGTAGTCATCGCCAAAAACCGTCCCTGTAAACAACCGTCAATTGCCGCGTCCAATTGCGCGAGTACATGCGCCGCGTTGTCCGATGAAGGTTGTCCGCAAACTTCCGTCTTTGCCGCCGCACAATGCAAAACGGCGCGATGATGAACACCGCCGTCATAATCGGCGATGTTAAATGGAACTTTCAACATCTCCGCCCGCCGCGCCAACACATCACGGTCACCCGCCACGACAACCGCTCTTGGACAGTCGCCGAGCAAAACATCCAGACACAAATCGGGACCAACGCCCGCCGGGTCTCCGGTGGTGATGATAATTGGCGATTCCGTCATTCTAAACTTCCCGTTTGCGTAAACGCGCGCCCGTCCGTTCCGTTGTTAATTAGTTCCGGAATTAAATCCGGAAAATTCAGGGTCAACAATAATAACATAAGCGCGGTTGCGAAGCTGTTGCAGCCAGTCGCGTTGTTGAACAAGCGCCCGTCGTTCGCGCAAAATATCACGTGCGCGGTTTCGCAGTTCCTCAACATCCACATCATTTTTTTCATTCACACGAACCAGATGAATGCCAAAAGGCGATTCAATCGGTTCACTAACGCCGCCGACTTCCAAATCTTTTGTCGGGGCGAAATAGTCCGGCAAATCACCGAGCAAAAACCATCCCAAATCGCCTCCTTTTTCAACACTTCGCTGGTCGCGAGAGTATTCAGAGACGATTTCGGAAAAATCGGCGCCTTCGACCAGTCGCCGATACAATTGCTCCGCCAGTTCTTTGTCCTCCGGCGTGAGAAAAATATGCGCCAGTCGAAGTCGTTCGGTCGAGCTAAAATCGCCGCCGCGTATGTCTTCCATTTTTAAAAGATGAAAACCGCGTGATGTTTGAATAACTTCACTGATTTCGCCCGGATGCAGATTTTGCGCCACGGGAATAAACGGCTCGGGGAGTTCATTTGCCGTTCGCCATTCCAGCAGTCCGCCGTTTTCGGCGGCGGGACCTTCGGAATTATCACGCGCGACGTGTTCAAACGGTTCTTTTCCGGTCACAATTCGATGTCGCAGCCATGTCATATTATCTTTTTTGAGTCTGCCTTCCAGAAGAATATGTCGCAGGAGATACTCCCTCTCGCTGGCGAAGCCGGATTCAGTCAGCATAAAATGGTCGACTTCTTCCTCGTATATTTCGGTTTTTTCATAAACTTCGCGGACAAAAACGGCTTCAATTGCCATATCTTCACTCAGACGGCGGCGAAATTCGGGCAGTGAGATATCCCATCTTTCGGCGACCGCTTGTTGAAATGCTTCGTCATCGGAGACGCCAAATTCGGCGCGCACCGCATCCACCCGCCGTTCCAGCATGTGATTTGGGATTTGCACGCCCAGCAGTCGGGCTTGTTGAAGTTGAAGCAGCCGGTTAATAAGTCCGTCCAGTGCTTCTTTTTGGACTTCTTTTGAGGTGGGCGAATTACCGCTCGCCGCCGCACGCTGTCGCAATTCTTCTTCTTCGCGGGCGATTTCCAGGCGGCTAATACTCTGATTATTGACAATGGCGACAATGGCGTTGAGTCTTTCCGCCGCGGACACCGTCCCGGTGATTGTCGCCGCCGCGAAAGCCGCTGATAAAATAAAAAACCGCATAACCGCTAATTATAAGCCTTTTGCTGGTAAAATACGGATATGGACATCAAACACAAAATATTTGAGCAGGTCAGCAATAACCCTGTCGTGTTGTATATGAAGGGCTCACCCAGTTTTCCGCAATGCGGTTTTTCATCGTTGGCGGTTGACATTCTCCGCCGTTGCGGCGTTGTCAATCTCGTGACTGTTGATGTCCTCGCCGACCCCGAAGTGCGACAAGGCATTAAAGAATACGCCAGTTGGCCGACTATTCCGCAGTTGTATGTCAACGGCGAATTCATCGGCGGCGCCGACATTATGCGTGACATGTATGCCTCCGGCGAAATGGCAAAAGTCCTCCCGCCTGAAGCGATGGACGAAGCGCTCGCTCATACTCCTCAAAAATAACCGCTTTCGGCGGCGACATTCTTTTTTCATTCTTGCCATGTTTTAAACATGCCGCCAGGGACGGCGCGTTGTCAAACTCCATGAGTGATGATGAAAGCATGAAAAGCGGATGATAAAACAGACTTTATTCTGCGGAAATAACGGCGACTTTTTCCAAAGCGTCCATTTCCGCATCCAGTGCGTCCAAGTCGGAACGGCGACGGGTAATTTGCCGCCGCACTTCTTCCGGCGCGGTGCCGCCGATATGATTCCGCCGTTGCACCGCGTTTTCGGGACGCAATGACTGTAACGCCTCTTCATCCGCTTCCGGCACATAACGGCGTAACTCTTCCAAAGACAAATCTTCCAAACGCCTTCCAGAAACGGACAAATCATGCACCGCCGCCGCCACCGCGCCGTGCGCATCTCTAAACGGCATGCCTTTTGCCGTTAAAAAGTCCGCCAATTCAGTCGCAGTTGGATAACCGCCGTCCAACAATGCGCGCATTTTTTCAGGAACCGCATGCATCGCTCCGGTCATCGCCGCAAACATGTCCGTGCAATCCTGCACCGTGTCCACACAATCAAAAATCGCCTCTTTATCTTCTTGATTGTCTTTGTTATACGCCAGCGGTTGTCCCTTCATCAGCATGAGCAATGAAGTTAGTGAGCCGGCAACTCGTCCTGATTTGCCGCGGATTAATTCCGCCACATCGGGGTTTTTCTTTTGCGGCATGATGGAAGAACCGGTGCAAAAAGCATCGTCAAGAGTTATACAACCGAGGGGCGTTGACGTCCATAAAACAACTTCCTCACAAAACCGCGACAAGTGCGTCATTAACAACGCGGCGGAGGCGCAAAATTCAATTGCAAAATCGCGGTCGGACACCGCATCCATGCTGTTTTCGCAAACACCGTCAAATCCCAGCGCCTTCGCCACTCTCTGTCTGTCTATCGGATGTCCGACTCCCGCCAGCGCGCCGGCGCCCAGCGGCAAATAATTCAACCGCCTCCGACAGTCGGCAAAACGCTCGCCGTCCCGCCGCAACATGTCTTCGTACGCCAAAAGATGATGTCCAAAAGTTATCGGTTGTGCGACCTGCAAATGCGTCATGCCGGCGGTTAATGTTTCCGCATGTTCCTCCGCCTGTGTCAACAACGCGCGCCGCGCGGCGGAGAGTGAACGCCGCAAATGGTCAACGGCATCGCGAACAAACAATCGCAAATCAGTCGCCACTTGGTCGTTGCGCGAGCGCGCGACATGCATGCGCTTTCCGGCGTCTCCGACAATTTCCACCAACCGCCGCTCAATATTAAAATGAACATCTTCATCTTCTTCACGCCAGGAGAAATCACCCGCGCGAATTTCAGTCAGAATCATCCGCAATCCGCGCGCAATTTCTTTTTCATCTTCGGCGCGAATGATTCCCTGCGCGGCGAGCATTTCAACATGCGCCAGCGAGGCGGCAATGTCATATTCCGCCAGCCGCCGGTCAAAGCGCTCGGACGCGCAAAAACGCGCCATCCGCTCATCCGCGGGAGCGTCAAACAACGCCGACCAATGTTTTTTGTTGGACATAATATTGAGATTATACGCTACGGCAACGCCCGCGCCCATTTCATCAGCGCGTTTTGGAAGCGTTTACCGCGCCCGCCCGACGTGTTGAGCATGCAAATAAAGATTAAATCCCGCCCGCGTTCATCCCGCAAAAAGCCTGCGATGCTTTTCACTCCCGCCAAACTGCCGGTCTTTAAATGCCCCTGCGACTTGGCGCCTTTTATTGACCGTTTGGACAAAGTCCCGTCCACGCCCAACACCGGCAAAGACGACACAATTTCAGCGCGCAACGGATGACTCCACATGTTTTTCATTAAGTTAAACATTTGCCCGGCGGTCATGCGTCCCTTGCGCGACAATCCGCTTCCGTTGTCAATAAAAAACTCTCCGCCGATGGACTGTTGTTTCATCCAATTGGCGAACACTTCACGTGCGGCTTCCGGCGTATACGGCGGCTTGCCGGTTTTACTCGCCAGAGACAAAAAGATGTTTCGCGCCATCATGTTATTACTGTGTTTGTTCATCGCCGTCACCGCCGTTATCGGCGCGTCCGATTCATAAACGGTGATTTCTTTCGCTTTCGGCGGCGCGGCGGCGGTCTCCCATTCACCGTTCCATTCTCCGCCAAGTCGCCGCCACACCGCGCCGAATATGCCGGCGGCGTTTGCCGCATGATTCAACGCCGAAACTCGAAACGACTGTTCTCCGCAACGACGCGGATATCGTCCGCGCAAAACCAGTGTGATTCTGTTGTCATCTCCGGTATAACGCTCGGAAATGCGTCCGCGCCAGTTGCCACAACGGCTTTTGGACGGGCTTAACTCATTTTTCACCGTAAAGTTGTCATTGGGAGGCTCCACATATGCGCCGATGCTGGTATGCGGTAATAATGTAACTTTATGGGCGTTAAAATTAACCGCCAGTGCGCCGCCGCCGACATTGTAGGGCTTGCGCGAGCCGCGGTCAAACGCTCCGGGGTCATGAGGCGGCAATAAAAACAATGTTTCATCAATAATCAACCGCCCGTCAATCCCGCGTATGCCGCGACTGCGCAGGTCATGAATGTAGAATATGAATTTTTCCGCCGTCAGATAGGGGTCGCCGCCGCCGATGAGTATTAAATCGCCTTCTATAATACCGCCTCTGATTTTACCGGTGTGCGCAAAAGTCGTCTTCCAACGGTGCTTCACACCCAAAATATCCAGTGCCGCAAAAGTCAGCGGCAGTTTTGTCAAAGATGCGGGATTAAACGGCTTGCCGGTCTGGTGTTCCACTATCGGCGCTCTTTCGCCGATGCGATGAACGACAATTGCCGCGCGGGACGGGTCAATTTTATGCCGCCGCATCAAGTCGCGGACATCTTTGGGCGTTGCCGCCAACGCGCCGCCCGATGTCGCCGCCATAATCGCCGCGCATAAAAGCCATAACCACCGTGATAAAACCATAATTGCGAATTATAGCCAATCCCGGCGGCAACATGTCATTTTTATGATTAAAAGAAAATCGTTTTAGGCGGGAGAATGGCGGACAAGCAAAGATTCCCGCGCGCGCCGTGTTATAATTCCTGCGGGTCGTTAGCTCAGTTGGTAGAGCAGCGGACTTTTAATCCGTTGGTCCAGGGTTCGAGTCCCTGACGGCCTACCTGCCGGCATTTGTCGGAATTTATTATATTTAGGGAGGGACGACATCATGAGTAATATTTCTTCCGGTGAATCTTTGGCGGCGGCAAAAGCACGGCGGCAACAAATGGAACTGGCTTATGCGGGAGCACTCACGCCGCCGGAAGCGCATGCGGTGTTATCCGCCGATGCGCGCGCGGTGTTGGTGGATGTTCGCACCTCGCCCGAACTTGCGTATGTCGGACGCACACCGCAGGCGGTGCATATTGAATGGCAAACTTTTCCGGACATGACAATTAACGGAAACTTCTGCGATGATTTGTCACGACATGCCGAGCGCGGTGAAACCGTTTTATTTTTATGTCGCAGTGGCGTGCGTTCTCATCATGCCGCCGCCGCCGCCGCCGCCGCGGGTTGGCAAAACGCCTACAATATTCTGGAAGGATTTGAAGGCGACTTAGACGCCGATGGTCGGCGCGGCAATCTCAACGGTTGGCGTTTTCACGACCTGCCGTGGGTGCAATCTTAATACCGGCGGAGACTTTTCGCCGCCGCCGTGAACGTCTTGCACGGCGCATCGGCGACGGCGCATTAATTCTATCCGCCGCGCCGGTCAAAACTGCAAGCCGTGACTTACAACATCCCTATGTTCCCGATAAATATCTCTACTATCTAACCGGTTTCGCTGAATCGGACGGCGCGTTGTTAATGACCATTCAACGCGGGGAAATTGTTCGTGAGTTATTACTTTGTCGCCCGCGCAATCCCAAACAAGAACAATGGGAGGGCGAGCGACTGGGTTCTTTGCGCGCTCGCCGGCGGTTACAAATCGCCGAAAGCGGCGACATTGCCGACTTTCAACTTCGGCTGCGTGAAACACTCTCCAATTGCGAAGTCGTCTATTATTTACCCGGCGCAAGCGCGAGTTTGGATTCTCAATTATGCACAATCGCCGCGACTCGGCGGCTGCAAAACCGCGGCAGTGTCGGCGCGTTGCGCGGGTTGTTTGATGTGTCAATATATTTGGATGACATGCGAGCGGTTAAAGACGCCGATGAAACTGCACTCATTCGTCGTGCGGCAAAAATATCATCGGACGGACATCGTGCGGCGATGAAAGCGGCGGTGAAAGCCAATAATGAATGCCGCATTGAAGCGCCGTTGGTTGCCGTCTTTCGCGCCGCCGATTCCACTCATGCTTTTCCGCCAATTATCGCCGCCGGCAAAAACGCCCTCACCCTGCATTACACACAAAACAACGGACGAGTTCATGCCCGAGACATGGTGTTGGTGGATGCGGGAGCTGAATATGGTTATTACGCCGGAGATGTCTCACGCACTTTTCCCGCCGGCGGCAAGTTTTCACCGGCACAAGCGGCGGTTTACGACATTGTTTTATCAGCGCAAAAACGCGCATTATCCGCCGTTCGCGCGGGCGTAAAGTGGAATAATATTGAAACCATCGCCGTCCGCGCGATATGTCGCGGATTGGCGGCGTTGAATATTTGCCGCGGAAGCGCCAAAACAATTGAAAGTAAAAAACACTATCGCCGTTTTTACATGCACCGAATCGGTCATCTTATCGGATTGGATGTTCATGATGTCGGACGTGTTGACACTTTACGGACGGGAATGACATTAACAATTGAACCGGGTTTATACATCCCGGCGGATTCGGACATTCCTCCGGAATATCACAACATCGGCGTGCGCATAGAAGACACGGTGTTGGTACGCGCCGGCGGTTGCGAAGTGTTGAGTGACGCGCCTAAAACCCGCGCCGAAGTAGAGGCATGGATGCGCGGTTAATTGTCGTCATCGGCGGCGGCATTGCCGGATTAACTTTCGCCGCGTTGCACCGTCAAAACGGCGGCGCGGTGTTGGTTTTGGACCAAACCGCCGAAGACAGTGGCGAAGACGGAAAATCGGTCGTCATCGGCGCGCGCTCCATGGCGTTATTGGAGAAGGCCGGCATAAAATCCGCCTCCAAAGTTCCGCTGTCTCGCCTGCGAGTTTTTTTTGAAAACGCACCCGGCGGAGGTGTTATTCAAGACGGCATTATCGGTTACGGCATCGCCCATCGCGAAGTCCGCCGTGAATTGTTGGACATTGTCGGCGGTTATACGCGCGCCGAAGTCAAATCATTGACGGAAGAAAAAGACGCGGTGCATGTCGCACATCAAACATCGGACGGACGCACTCAAGTCATTAAAGCCGCCGCCGCCGTTGTCGCGTGTGCGGCGCCGTTTTTGCCGCCGTCTTTTGTCTCGCGCGATTTTGATTTTGGACAAGGCATGATTAGTTTCGCCGCCACGGCAAAAAACATGCCGCCCGGAGATGCGGTTGAAGGTTTCACCCGCCACGGCATTGTCGCCGTCGTGCCGCGCACCGATTCACAAAAGGGAATTATTGTCTGCGCCGATGAAAGTGAGGCGGGCAAAATGATGGCACAATCAGACGATGTTTTAATGTCAAAAATCAATGATGTTTTCGGCGGCGAATTCGGTTTTCACTCACCGGGCGAGAGAGTGGTTTATGCACCGCGTTTTCGCCGGGCATCTCCACAAGCGGCGGGAAGAATCGCCCTGTTGGGTGCGGGTGCGACAATACCACATCCCGCCGGCGCACAGGGATTGAATTTGGGACTTGCGGACGCCGAGTGTTTGTCACAATTGTTAAAAGGTGAAGTCACCGACATTCCGCGGGCGACATCCGCCTATTGTCGGCGGCGGACGGCGGCTCATGGTCTGACGGCGGCGATGACATCCGCGCTGGCGGCGGGCGGACATTGTCGTCAGTGGCCGTTTCGCATTGTCGGCGGAGCGGCGGCGATGGCGTTATTCGCCGCCGCCGCGCCTTTTCGCCGCTCATTATTGGCTCACATCGCGGGAATTGACGAAATACCGCCGCCGGCGGAATAACCGTCATGACGGATGTTTTGCCGCGCCGGGCAAAATATGGTTATAATGGATGAAAGGAGATTAATATATGTTTATTCGCCGCCCCCCTCGTTATCGTCCTTCGGAAATCACACCGAAAACGTTTTATCAAAACCGCCGTCGTTTATTGGCGGGACTCGCCGCCCTACCCGTCGCCGCGACAATTCCGGCAAGCGGCGCGCCGTTGTCATCAACAAGCAGTGCTGAATATTCAGCGGCGAAGCGCGGATATGAAGAAATTACCCCGCAAAACAAAGCGCAACAATACAACAATTTTTACGAACTCGGCACCGCCAAAGATGCGCCTTATCTCAACGCCCATTTATATGAAGCCCGCCCGTGGCGCGTGGAAGTTTCCGGCACGGTCAATCGTCCGCAGGAGTTTGATTTGGATGATTTAATGTCTCTCGCGCCGATGGAGGAGCGCGTTTACCGCCTGCGTTGTGTTGAAGCATGGTCAATGGTCATTCCATGGATAGGTTATTCAATGAAGACGTTAATAGACCGCGTAGAGCCCACCGCCAGCTGCAAATATGTTCGTTTTGAAACTTTCAATCCCGAAGGTTTGTTTCCCGGCGATTCCAACGCATCCCTGCCGTGGCCGTATGTCGAAGGTTTGCGGCTTGACGAGGCGATGCATCCGCTGACGTTGATGGTTTTTGGCATGTACGGTGAATTATTGCCGAATCAAAACGGCGCGCCGGTGCGGTTTATCATTCCGTGGAAGTACGGTTTCAAATCCGGCAAATCACCCGTCCGCATTGTTTTTTCCGAAGAGCGACCGCAAACGACATGGAATATTTTACAGTCGTCCGAATACGGTTTTTACGCGAATGTCAATCCCAACGTGAGTCATCCGCGCTGGAGTCAGGCGAGCGAAAAGGCGATTGGCGACAGTTTGTTTTCCTCGCGCCGCGACACCGACATGTTCAACGGTTTTGGCGATGAAGTCGCGTCTTTATACGACGGCATGGACTTGTCGGCAAACTATTGATGCCGTTGGCAAAGCGTCTTTCGCCGCGCCAATTCACGGTCTTAAAAGCGGCGTTGTTTATATTATGTCTGGCGCCGGCGGCGGCGGTAACGGCGAAAATATTCTCACCCTCACCGCCGGTGGATCCGGTGCAATATCTCACTTTTTTCAGCGGTGAACAGGCGTTGCGTTTTCTCGTGATTACCCTGGCGATGACGCCGTTGCGTTTGGTGTCGGGATGGCACTCACCGGTCAAACTTCGCCGAATGTTTGGATTGTTCGCGTTTTTTTACGCGGCTTGTCATTTTTCCGTATATTTGTCATTGGATTTGCAGTTTAACTTCTCACAGGTGTGGGAGGACATTGTGGAACGCAAATACATCACTGTCGGTTTTGCCGCGTTCATATTGTTGTTGCCGCTTGCCGCGACATCCAACGCCGCGGCGATAAAAGCGATGGGTTTTGCCCTGTGGCAGAAACTTCACCGCGCTGTTTATCCCATTGCCATATTTGGGGCGATACATTTCCTGTGGATTAAGCGCGCCAAAGACATCGGCGAGCCGCTGATATATTTGTTCATCATTTGTGCGTTGCTCGCCTTTCGTCTGCCGGCGGTACAGCGGCGGTTACAACGATGAATTTTTCCCTTCCTCCGGCAATCCAGTCATTACATTATTGGTGGCTGGGCGAAGTTTTATTTTACGCGCTGGCAATCATTGTCGCCATGTTGTTGTGGGGATGGGTTCGCCGCCGCATTCGCCGCCGCACGGACACCGCGCCGGAAAAGATGCTCACTGCGCTGGGCGCGCCGGTAACATTGCTTGTCATCGGCGTTGGCATGCAAAGAATCTTTCAATCCGCCGCCGACAACATTGCCGAAATTTCCTTTGACTCATCGCCGTTGCGGACTGTAATTATTATAACGGCGTTTTTTTGGGGACTGTTGCGTGTCATCTCCGCCGCCGAAAAGGTGTTCACCCGTCCCCTCACGATTGGCGATGCCAGCATAGACCGCGGCGCGATGCAGGCGGCGTTTCAAGTCGCACGTTATGCCATCACCATCATCGCGATCATCACTGCGATGGATTCACTGGGTTTTTCCATTTCCGGACTTCTTGCTTTCGGCGGCATCGGCGGTGCGATTGTCGCCTTTGCCGCCCAAAAGACACTGTCCAACTTTTTTTCCGGCATGATTATTTTCACCGAACGCCCTTTTGCCATCGGTGATTGGATTCGCTGTCCCGGCACCGACGTGGAGGGCGTGGTGGAGTCGGTCGGTTGGCGGACGACTCGGTTGCGCACTTTTGACCATCGTCCGTTATATGTTCCCAACGCGCTTTTTTCGGACAATGTTATTGAAAACCCGCAGCGCATGACCAACCGCCGCATTTATGAAAGCATGGGTTTGCGCTACGATGACATTGACAAAATCGCCGACATTCTTACGGAAGTCCGCGAGATGCTGCAAAATCATAAAGACATAGACCAGACACAGGTGTTAATCGCCAACTTTGACGGTTACGGTGAATCGTCACTCAACTTTTTCGTTTACGCCCTGACGCGCACGACCCGCTGGGTGGAGTTTCATCAAATTAAAGAGGATGTTTTATTAAAAGTCGCCGCCATTGTCGCAAAACACGGGGCGGAGTTTGCCTTTCCCACGCGCACTTTGCATTTGTCGGACAACGCCAA
>JAWONR010000003.1:16505-19082 GCA_033865115.1 Candidatus Persebacter sydneyensis
GTCATTCCGCCGGTTATCCGCCCAAAAACAATCTCCCGACATCCGGATTTTCCAACAACTCATCGCCTTCGCCGGCGAGCGCCAATTCACCCGCCGCCAAAACATAACCGATGTCGGCGAATGACAGTCCTTTTTTGGCGTTTTGTTCGACCATTAAGATTGTTTTATGTTCGTTGTCGCGCAAATCGGCGAGTATTTCAAAAACCATGTCAATATAACGCGGTTCCAAACCGATGGAGGGTTCATCCACCAATAACAGAGACGGATTTGTCATTAAAGCGCGCGAGATTTCCAACAACCGCCGTTCACCGCCCGAAAGCGAGCCGGCTTTTTGTCCGCGCCGCGATGCAAGCCGGTCATACTTCGTAAAAATGCGCTCGGCTTCTTCGCGCGCCGCGTCAATGGACGGCAAAACATAACCGCCGAGCAACAAATTTTCCTCCACGGTCATATCGGTGAATATTGAGTTATCCTGCATCACATATGCCGTTCCCGCGGCGAGTTTGTCACTCGCGGGCAAAACGCCGATATCACGTCCGTCCAGAGAAATCTTCCCGCCCAGCACATCGGCGAGTCCGTATATGGCATGAAGCACGGTGGATTTTCCCGCTCCGTTTGGTCCGACCAGACACATTGACCGTCCGCGTCCCAAAAACAAATCCAATCCGTGCAAGACTTCAATTTTGCCGTATCCCGCGTGCATGTCCGACAGTTCCAAAAAGTCACCGCCGCCGAGCTCGCGCAAGTCCCTGTCGCCGCCCGAAAGTTTGCGCGCTTCTTCGTTGACTTTGTCCGTGGAGATATTAACGGAAGTGTCGCCGCCGCCGTAGCCAGAAACGCTTTTGTCGCTCATTGTCGTCCCAGGTACGCGTCAATCACCCGCTCGTCGTTTTGAATTTCATCGGCGTTGCCCTCCGCCAACAACCGCCCGTGTGCGAGACAATAAATCCGCCCCGCCAAATTCATCATCACCCGCATGTTGTGTTCTATTATCAACAGTGTGATGCCAAACCGTTCATTCACCGTTTTAAGGCGCGCCAACACGCCGTTTATCAAAGTTGGATTAATGCCGGCGGTTGGTTCATCCAACAACAGCATTTTGGGGCGCGCGATTAACGCCATCGCCAGTTCCAAAAGTTTTTGTTGTCCGAAAGACAGCGAGCCGGCGACTGCGGCGTGTTTTTCGCGCAGTCCGACAAATTCCAGCAGTTCCGTCGCTTCTTCATCCGTTTTTGCATCGGGTGCCGAAAGCCATTTGTCACCGGGTGCGGCGATTCGCATGTTGTCCATGCATGTCATTTTCCGAAAAACCCGTGTTTGTTGAAAAGTCCGCCCCAATCCCGCGCGCGCAATCTCCGAAGACTGCAGTTCGGTAATATCCCGTCCGTCAAAAACAATTATGCCGCCGTCCGCCGGATAAGTTCCGCAGATGAGATTAAACAAAGTGCTCTTGCCCGAACCGTTGGGGCCGATGAGTCCGACAATTTCACCCTGTTCCGCGCGCAGGGAGACATTGTCATTGGCGACAATGCCGCCGAAGTGTTTGCACGCATCACTCACTTCCAACAACGGGGTGCCCATTTATTTGTCTCCCGCCGCCGCGCGCCGCCGCCGCCAAAATCCGACAATGCCCTCCGGAAAAAACACCACCGCGACGACGATTAAAAGTCCGAGCATGACATATTGCCAGCCCAAAAAGTAGGTCCAAAAGAATTCTTTAAAGAATTGAAACAACACCGCGCCTATTACCGGTCCCCACAGTGTTCCCTTGCCGCCCAGTATCGCCATCAACACCATCCACACGCCGAAAGTCGCCCCGGCAAACGCGACATCGGTCGGTTCAATAAATCCTATCATGTGTCCCATCAACGCCCCCGCCAGGCCCAAAAAGAAAGCCGACACCATCCATGACATGTTTTTACATTTCTTCACCGGCAATCCCATTGCCTCCGCCTTGCCTTCGTCATCGCGAATTGCGTTTAATGACAAACCGAAACGAGTTCGATGCAGCCATCGCATTGTCCAAAAGCATGAGATTCCCAAAAACGCCGCCATGCCGTAAAAAATCAAATCACGCACCGCCAATTCGCCCGCTTCTTCCGGCCAGACCGGCACTGACATGCCGCTGCCCGCACCGACTATTTCCACACTGGCGGCAATTTCACCGGCGGCGATGCCGAAACCCAGTGTGCATATCGCAAAATATTGTCCGCGCATGTTCAAAATCATGCCGCCAAAGACCACCGCCACCAACAATGCGGCGACAACGGCGGCGACCAGTCCCGCGCCAAAACCGACAAAATACTGCCACGGCATGTGGATAAAAGTATTTTCGCCTCCCGCCTCCGTCCATTCACTAAGGTCAAAAAACAATCCGACTTGCGCGGATGTTGAAGCATACATGCCGATGCCGAAGAAGACGATGTTGCCGAAAGAGTTGTATCCCATTTGTCCGCCTTGCAAGTCCCATGTCAGCGCGAACAGCACAAACAGCCACAAAAGAGAGAGTTGTGTCTTATATTCCGGCGCCACAATCGGCAACACCACCGCCGCCGCAATCAGGGCGATGTTTTCCAC
>JAWONR010000004.1:0-17709 GCA_033865115.1 Candidatus Persebacter sydneyensis
ATTCATTCCGCAACAACGCCAGCGGCGGTTGGCGAACCCATTTTACGATGTTCGCCGCGCCGAGTATAAGAAACAAAACTCCGCCGCCCAATGCAATTAACGGCGCATCCATGCCAATCTCCCACGGCAACTCAAATATGTTTTCAACAACAAACCAAGACGCCGCAAGTCCAAAAAACAACGCCGGTAAAAGTGCCGTCGCCGCTATCGCCGCAAACTCGGCAACGCCTTTTATCACCAATGAGCGCAACGGCGCGCCCAATAACCGTAAAGTCACCGCGTCATGCGTCCGCCGCCGCTGTCCGTCCATCAATGACGCCACCACCGCGGGAATCGTTCCCGCCAACATAAACGCCGCAGCCGCCTGCAATAACAATGATATGTTTTCCAACAACCTCCGACCAATGTCAAAAACCGTACTCATCGCTATCGGTGTTACGTTTGGAAAGTTTTGGGGAATCGCAATCTTTGCCTCCGCCTCCGCATCGGGAGGCATAAACGCCGCTCCCATTAATGAAAACGGCGCACTGTCAAAAGGCTGACGGTCCAATATGATGACAAAGTTAATGTCAAAACTCTGCCAATTAATCTCCCGCAAACTCGTAATTACCACCGTTAACGGTTCTCCCAAAATATTCAACACCAACTCATCGCCGACTCCAATGCCAAAAGCCGCCGCCGCCTCTTCGTCAAATGACGCCTGCGGACGAGTCTCGTTTTTGTCCCACAACTCTCCCTTCGTGACTTCACTCGCGCCTATGTAGCTTCCGTCTTCCGTCCAGGTGATGCCGCGGGAACCGCTTAATATCCACCGCTTGTCCGAAGGCGCGTCTATGTCTTCTGCCGCGCGTCCGCCCAATGACTTTATCTTGCCGCGTAAAAATGGAATCGTGCGTAATAATGTGTCAGGATTGAGCTCTTTTAACATCTCTCGCAACGGCTCGCCCTGTGACTGGCGAACGCCCATCAAATAAAAAGTCGGCGCCTGCTGGCGTAAAGTGTCGTCTATGCGCGCCGCAAAGTTTGACTTTATGTTTAATGTCGCGATTAATAACGCCATGGCGACTCCTAATGACACGACTCCGGCGGCGGTTTGTTTGCGGTTGCGCGCGACCGCCGCAAGTCCCCACGCGCCCGCCGGTGACACCCGGCGAGACATTGTGCCGGCAAAATGTGCGCATAATATGGAAAGTCCATATAACACTCCCGCCGCCGCCAATATGCATAATGCCGCGATTTTTTCGCGCAAACCCAAAGGCAACAATAATAATGTGAAAACCCAAACTATCGCGCCAATTGTGAAATCACGGCGGGAATAGGGCGGGGAATCTTGTTCGTTTCCGCCCGCTTTGAACAATGTCAACGGATTGGTGCGCGCCGCGCGTAAGGCGGGAGGCACCACAAACGCACAACCCATCAATAACGCCGAAAAGAATGACTTGGCAAAAGCCATCCACGGCCATTGAGGCGACAGTGACAACGGCAATGATGACGACAAATACGGCGCCGCCCAAAACAACAACAATGAACCGGCAAACGCTCCCATTAATGCACCGCCGACAATGAACAGTGATGCAATCTTAAGATAAACACGCGCAACAAGCGCGCGAGCGCCTCCCAACATTTTTACCACCGCAATGGCGCGGACTCGCGCGCGTAAAAACGCCGCCATTGCGCCTCCAATGCCAATCCCCGCCGCAAACATCGCCGCCAACGCCATTAATGAAAGAAAATCTCGCATCCGATTGACAAACCGACGAAGTCCCGGCATCGCTCTTTGGGAAACCCGCGCGCGCCATTCGGCTTCGGGAAAAGCAGTGTTCAGTCTTTCTATCCATTCTTCTCCGGTCTCGCCTTCGGGCAACAATACACGCGCATGACGCGAAGATAACATTCCCGGTGATGAAAATTCACCGCCTTCTTCGACTTTTGAACCCGCTAATATTAATGGCATGGTCATCCACATGCGTGAATCAGGGTCGGGCTCCCGAGACACCAACGCGCTGATTCTTAATGTCAGTCCCGCCGCCTGCAGTGTGTCGCCGAGTTTTATGCCCAGCGCCGGCATTAAGCTTTCATCAACCGCCGCGGGATAAGCGCCGGTTGAATCCGCTCCCGCCGATAATAACTCCTGTACTTTGGTTTGGTCGCCGTCTTTTAATAAAAATTCGCCGTATAACGGATAAGCATTGTCGGCGACTTTTACACGCGCCATTCCACTTTCTTCTCCGGCAATGGCCATGACCGCGACAACTCTAACAAATGAAACTTCACGGGCGTTTTGTCGAAGCCATTCCTGTTCTTCCGGTAAAAAGTCCCGCTGACGAAGACGCACCGAAACATCGCCGCCCAACAGTGTTTTTGCGGATGCGGCAAAAGACTTTTCAAAAGTGTCGCCCAACGCCAACGCCAATGCCAGCGCCGCCGTGGCAAACGCGACAGTTAACGCCGCCAAACCGTATAACTTTTTTTCGCCGCGTAACTCGCAACGCAATAAACGCCGCTCACTGCTCATGCAACGCGCCTCCGCGCAAAACATGCACGACATCAAAACGTTTTAGAATGTCCTGATTGTGTGTGACAAACAAAAGAGTCGTGTTGTGTCTGCGCACCGATTCCACGAGCAAGTCCAACACCTCCCGCCCGGTGTCATAGTCCAAATTGCCGGTCGGCTCGTCGGCAAGCAACAATTGCGGACGAATCGAAAAAGCACGGGCGATGGCGGTGCGTTGTTGTTCGCCTCCCGAAAGTTGTGAAGGAAAATGACTCATGCGATGCGACAATCCGACTGATTTTAATGACTCGGCGGCTTTGTCATCCGCATCCGAATCTCCGACAAGCTGCAGGGGCAGGGCGGCGTTTTCGTGTGCGGTCATGGTTTCCAACAAATGAAAGTGCTGAAAAACAACGCCGATGCGCGTGCGCCGTAATTCCGCCAACTGGTCTTCGTTCATTTCTCCCAAATCACATCCCAATGTTTCGGCTTTGCCGCCCGTCTGACGCAATAATCCCGCAATGACCGCCAACAAACTGGTTTTGCCCGCCCCGGACGGACCAGTCAGCGCGGCGGCGGCTCCGGCGGGAACTGATAAATTAAGGTCGTTTAATACCCGAACGCCGCCGGGAAAAGAAAGTGCTACATTAGATAGCCGCACCGCCTCTGATGGTGTAGAATTATGTGTCATGAGAATTGCCCGAATTATAGCACTAATAATCGCCTGCGGAACGGCTCTGGCGGACGACTCAATTATAGTATCCGCCTTTGGCGACAGTCTGTCGGCGGGCTACGGACTGCCCGAGAGTAAAGGATTCGCCCCCGCCCTGCAAACCGCACTGTCGCAGTTGAATGTGTCCGCCAAAGTGATAAATGCCGGTGTCTCCGGTGAGACCTCCGCCGACGGACTGGCGCGAGTGGATTGGATGTTGCGTAAAAAACCGGATATCGTCATCGTGGAATTCGGCGCCAATGATATGTTTCGCGGGACGCCGATCTCGGAAACTGAAAAAAATCTGTCGGAAATTGTCGCGCGAATCCAAAAAACCGGCGTACGCGTACTTCTCGTCGGGATGGAGCCGCCGGCAAACTATAATGTCGTTCATCGTCTGCGTTATTCCTACATGTACTCCAGCATCGCGGACGATTATGATGTTCCGCTGTATCCGTTTTTTTTGGAGGGCGTGGCGCTTAACCCGGCGTTGAATCTGTCGGACGGGATTCATCCGAACGCGACGGGCACGGCGATTGTCGCCAGAAACATCGCGCCCTTGGTGGCGGACATTGCAAAGGAGCTGTAAAATGAACTTGGAACTGCTAACACGGTATTTTCGTCTTTCTTGTTTTGCCGGTGCGGGAGTGTGCGTTTCGTCTTTGGCGATTGCATACTTTTACATGGAAAGGTATTTGTTGTTGGAGCCGTGTCCGTTGTGCATTCTCGACCGCTTTGCAGTCGGAGGGATGTTTTTTTGCTTTTTGGCGATGGCGTTTTGGAAAAACTGGCGGCGTTTGTGGTGGGGATTAAACGCGTTGTGTTTGTCGGCGGGTTTCATTTTCGCCGGTCGTCATATTTGGCTGCAATATCGTCCTCCGGATGAAAGCGCGGGTTGTTTGGGCGCCGCCGTGCCGGAGTCGTATATGGAAATCATCCGCAGTGCTTTTGACGCGCAGGGTGATTGCGGAGCGGTGTATTGGCAGTTTTTGGGAATGAGCATTCCCGAACAAGTAATGCTTTTGTTTTTTGCGTTTGGCATACTCTTGGCGGCACAGGGGATTGTTCTTTTTCGCGGTGAACCGAAACAACAAGAGGAGCATCAACAGCAGCAAGAACAGCGGGAAGAACCGGCATGATAGCCGATGTGCGGGAAATCGTTCGCGATTTGGCGGCGGGACGCATGGTGGTGTTGGTTGATGATGAAGACCGTGAAAACGAAGGAGATTTGTTAATCGCCGCCGGTTTTGCCGATGCAACGGCGGTTAATTTTATGGCGACGGAAGGGCGGGGGTTAATATGTCTCGCGCTGACACATGAACAATGTGACCGACTTCGCCTGCCGATGATGTCGCCCGACAATCGTTCGGCTTTTGGAACCAACTTTACAGTGTCAATAGAAGCGGCAAGCGGTGTCAGCACCGGCATTTCCGCACGCGACCGTGCGCATACCATTAAAGCGGCGGCGAATCCTTCGGCGACCGAGGCGGATGTTGTCATGCCCGGACATGTTTTTCCATTGCGCGCGGAGCCGGGCGGTGTTTTGACTCGCGCCGGACACACTGAAGCGGGATGTGATTTGGTGCGTATGGCGGGATTGTTTCCGGCGGCGGTGATTTGTGAAATTATGAATGAAGACGGCAGTATGGCGCGGCTTCCCGATTTGGAAAAATTCGCCGCGCATCATGGGCTTAAAATCGGCTCCATTAAAAATGTCATTGAACGGCGGCTGCACACCGAGGCGTTAATTCGCCGCGGACAAACGATGAAAATTGACACTGTCGCCGGCGAGTTTCAAATGACGACTTTCACCGATGAAGTGGGGGGACATTTGCACATGGCGTTTTGCCACGGCGACATTTGCGCCGATGAACCGACATTGGCGCGAGTGTTGGTGGAACCGACTTTTTTGGACGGTGTGCTGACATCCATGCCGGAAAGGTCTTGGAGTGTTTGGGAATCGCTGCGGCAAATTAAAGAGGCGCCCCGCGGCATATTGGTGTTGTTGAGCGTGAATGACATTGCCGATGGAAAAGTTGACGCACAAATTGATTCACTTTCACACAGTCCGCCGCCGGCGAGTACCGGGCGGCTTCGCACTTATGGCATTGGCGCGCAAATTTTACGCGAACTCGGCGCGGGTAAAGTGCGGCTTTTGTCCGGGCGTATGACAATTCCCGGACTGGATGCGTTTGGGCTGCAAATTGAAGAAGTAATTGAACAATGAAAATCGCCGTTGTTGTCGCTGATTTTTATCCGGACATCGCCGAGGCGCTTTTGGAGTCTTGCCGCGCGGAAACCGAAGGGCATGACGTGGAGATCATGCGAGTGCCGGGTGCGTTGGAAATCCCGTTTGCGTTGAAGATTGTCGCTGAACAAAAAAAACCGGACGCAATGGTCGCACTGGGCTGTGTTATTCGCGGCGAAACTTATCATTTCCAAACTGTTTCCGACATGTGTGCGCGCGGCATTTTACAAGTGCAGATGCAAACAAATATTCCCATTGGTTCCGGCGTGTTGACCGTGGAAAACATGATGCAGGCAACCGCGCGCACCGGCAAAGGCGCGGACGCCGCGCGCGCGGCAATTACGCTGGCGAAACTCGCCAAAGGGACATAATGCCTTCCTATCGGCATAAATGGACGCGGGAAGATGAGATTCTCGCGCTGGATTTGTATTTTCGTGTCGGGGCGCAGGATGACTCTCATCCGGAAGTGATTAAGATAAGGGAATTAATTGACCCTGAAATTTCCACGATTAATCTTAAACTGTGCCACATCCGCCATTTGAATTTTCTCGACCCAACAAAAGGAATGAGCGGTGTTTCAGAGCAACTTCGACAAATATGGAATGAATATTGCCACAATGATGAATGGATGCGCCGGCAATTTGTGCGTTGTCCGGACGGTGATTTTCGCGTGTCGTGTCGTGATTTGGAAATTTTGCGGCGCGATGCGGGTGAGATTATCCGCCGGCGGACACCGCCGCAGAAAGTGTCACAACGAGAGATTCGACAAGCGGCGATGGATGTTTTATACGCGGCGCAAATGCAAAACATCTCTCCGGTGGAAACACTTAAACAGCTGAGAAAAGAAAAGAGTTCAGCGCGCGAAAAGAGAGTATTTTCCGAGTCATTGTTGGAATCAATTGTCGCCGTTGTAGAATCGCAAAGTGAGACGATTGAACAGCATATTTCGAGCGCGGCGAATCGCGGGACGGAACGGATTAGTGCGGTGGAAATGGCGGTAATGCGCGCCGCGGTCGCTGAATTGATTTCGCAACCGCAAACCGGACGCCGCGTGGTGATTAACGAAGCGGTGGAGATCGCCAAACAATTCGGTTCGGAAGGCGGTCATAAAATTGTCAACGGCGTTTTGGACAAGGTCGCCGGGGAAATTGGAAGTGCGTGAGCGAGAAATCATCGCCCGGTTGTTTGATTTCACCAAAACGGAATCAGTGTGTACCGGCGTAGGTGATGATGCGGCAGTTGTTTCGGCGGACGGACAACAATTGGCGGTGAGCACTGATTCACTTAATGAGGGCGTACATTTTTTTTTTGATGCAGACCCGTTTTTACTCGCACGCAAATCTGCGGCGGTGAGTTTGTCGGACATGGCGGCGATGGGCGCGCGTCCGTTGTGGATGACGGCGGCATTGACCACCGCGCATGATGTGGAATGGTTGTCGCGTTTTGCCGAGGGATTGAAAAGTAGCGCGGCGGAATATGATTATGCGATTGTCGGCGGTGATTTATGCCGAGGTGAAAAAACATCAGTCACCACAACCGTCATCGGCGCGATTGACAAAACACCGCTTTTGCGAAGCGGTGCAAAAGCGGGCGATGAAGTTTGGATTTCAGGCGCGCTGGGTGAGGCGGCGTTGGCGGTGCATTGTCGCAAAAACAATATCACTTCGCGTTATGAAAGTGAAATTAACACGCGTCTTAATGCGCCTGTGCCTCGCGTGAAGTTGGGACAAAAACTTGTGGGAGTCGCCTCTGCGGCGATGGATATATCAGACGGTCTTTTTTCCACCGCCGTTGAAGTTGCGGCACAGTCCAAAGTAAAGATTGTTTTACGCCGACATGACATGCCACTCGCGCCGGCGTTGTCGGAATTGCCGGAAGATTTGCAAAATCGTTTAATGTTTGCCGGCGGTGATGATTATGAGTTGTTTTTTTGCGCGCCTCCCGCGGCGCATAGTTTCATCGCCGCTGAAAAGGCGTTTTGCATCGGTGAAGTGGAGGCGGGAAGCGGTGTTGTTGTTGAAGGCGCGGATGAATTGACAATGGACGGTTATGAGCATGACTTCGGCGAATAAAAAGTTTGTTTTTAGCGATGTCGGACATTGTCTTGTCTTTGGTTTTGGCGTTGGTTTGTCGCCGCGCATGCCGGGGACGGTTGGCACATTGTTGGCGTTTCCCGCCTATTGGGGAGCGTCTTTTTTGGCAGAGTGGGGGAGTTGGGCGTTATTTGTGGTGTTGTTTGTCGGCGGGATATATTTATGCGGACGCACCGGACGCGCGCTTAACAAACATGATGACGGCGGAATGGTGTTGGATGAAATTGCCGCGTTTTACGCGGTTTTGTTATGCATACCCGAAGATTATCAATGGCAGGCGGCGGCGTTTGTATTGTTTCGGTTTTTTGACGCGGTAAAGCCGCCGCCCATCGGATGGCTGGATAAAAACATCGGCGGCGGATTGGGCGTAATGATTGATGACTTGGCGGCGGCGGCGGCAACGGTTGCGGTGTTGTTAATCGCGCGGAGTTTTTTGGCATGAATGATTCATTATTACAAGTCGCAAAAACAGTCGGCGAATTGGCAAAACAGCGGGGGATATTACTGTCCACCGCCGAGTCATGCACCGGCGGATTGTTGTCGGCGGCGTTGACACATTGGCCGGGTTCGTCTTGTTGGTTCGGGCGCGGTTATGTGTGTTATCAAAACGAAGCGAAAACAAACATGTTGTCGGTGTCATCGGAGTTGATAAAAACTCATGGTGCGGTGAGCGAACCCGTCGCCGCCGCCATGTGTGAAGGCGCGGGAGATTATGCCATTGCCATTACCGGTGTCGCCGGTCCGGGCGAAAGTGAAAACAAACCCGCGGGCATGGTGTGTTTTGCATGGCGAGCGGGAGGGACAACGACAACCGACACATGTCATTTTCACGGCTCCCGGCGCGAAGTGCGTGAACAAGCGGCGGAACATGCGCTTTCCGTCATGGCAAAAATTCTAAAAGAAGTTTCGCCCGTAAAATAATTGACACATCTTCGGTTTAGCTTATAACTCCCGATGGTATAATATCGTCATGTCTGAAGCATTTTCAGTTTCGGGAGTTTGGCGTTATCCGGTTAAAGGACTCGGCGGCGAATGTCTGTCATCGGTGGACATTTTGCCGGAGCGGGGCATTGCCGGCGACCGCCGGTGGATGCTCGCCGTGAATGACGCAAGCGGACTCCTTAATGGCGCGGAAAAATGGAGACCGTGGCAATATTCATTGACGCTTAAAAGAACGGAACAACTCGCATTTTTACACGCCTCTTTACACGACGATTCATTACATATCACCACTGCAACGGGTGATTCCGTCCGCGGCGACATGCGATGCGATGACGGACAAAAGGAAGTTGAGAACTTTTTGCGCGATTTTTTGGCGGACGATTCCATTGTCTTAACCGATTGTGACTCACGCCCGGCGTGGGATAATAAAGACACGCCATTAACTGTTTTGTTTTCGGAAACCGTGTCGGCGTTTGCGCGCGAGTCAAATACAACAATGGAAACGGAACGATTTCGCGCCAACATTATTTTGGACGGCGGGACGGCACGGGATGAAGAAAAACGCTCGGGCGAAGTCTTGTGCGCGGGCAAGGAAGTCAAACTGTCGGCGGTGGAAGGTGTTGACCGTTGCGCGGCGACACGGGTTAATCCCAAAACCGGCGCGCGGGATATTAATGTTCCGGAAAATCTTGTCCGTTTGTGGAAACATAATATTATGGGCGTTAAGTGTGAAGTCGTTTGTGGCGGGAAAATCGCCGTTGGTGACAACGCATTCTGGGAATGAAAAACCGACTTGCTGACGCGTTAAGCCCGTATTTGCGACAACACGCCGATAATCCCGTCCATTGGCAACTGTGGGATGAAGAGGCGTTGTCCGCGGCGCGACAAGAAGACAAACCGATTTTATTGTCTGTCGGATATGCGGCGTGTCATTGGTGTCATGTCATGGCACACGAATCTTTTGAGGATGCGGAGACCGCGGCGTTAATGAACAAACATTTTATTAATATAAAAGTAGACCGTGAAGAACGTCCGGATTTGGACCGTATTTATCAAGCCGCACATTATGTCTTTGCGCGGCGGGCGGGCGGATGGCCGCTGACCATGTTTTTGACGCCGGACGGCGCGCCGTTTTTTGGCGGGACTTATTTTCCCAAAGACGACAGACACGGACTGCCGTCTTTTGCTTATGTATTGTCGCGCGCGGCGGATGCCTGGCAAACACAGCGCGATGAAATTAATAAACAAAACGCACAAGTGGTGCCGGTGTTGCAGGCGATGGATTTGCATGAATCTTTTGACGGCGGAATGAACGATACGCCGTTTAATGAAGCATTGAGACTGTTTGGCGGAATGTTGGATGAAGAGCAGGGCGGTTTTCGCGGCGCACCGAAGTTTCCACATCCCGTGGAGATGGCTTTTTGTTTGAACGCGGCGGCGGACAATGACAACGCGCCTTTGGCGGCGATAGAAACGACTTTGCAAAAAATGGCGGCGAGCGGATTATATGACCACATCGGCGGAGGATTCTTTCGCTATTGCGTTGATGAAAGATGGGCGATTCCTCATTTTGAAAAAATGTTGTATGACAACGGATTACTGTTGGCGTTATACGCCGATGCGGCGCGTGTCTTTAACTCACATGAATTTGTACAAGCCGCCGAAGGAACCGCAACATGGGCGATTCGTGAAATGCGACATGCCAGCGGCGGTTTTTATTCCTCACAAGACGCCGATTCGCCGGGCGGAGAAGGCGCGTTTTATGTTTGGGATGCGGAAGACATTAAATCCACCCTGCCGCCGCCGGAATATGCCGCGTTTGCGTCTCATTTTGCACTTTCAGCGGGCGCAAACTTTGAAGGCAAAACACATTTGGCGCGCCGACAAACCATCACACAAACCGCGGCGGCTCTGGACATCGGCGAAGAAGAGTGCGGGAAACAATTGACGGCGGCGGCGATGAAGTTGTTTGAAACACGTGAATCACGCGCAAGACCGGAAACCGATGATAAAGTGTTGGCGGCGTGGAATGGATTGATGATTCGCGGACTGGCTCGGGCGGGGAGAATCTTAAACCGCCCACAATGGATTGACGCGGCGCAAAATGCATTGTTGTTTGTTCGCCGCGAAATGAGCGATGATAAAAGCATGGCGGCGGTTTGGCGTGATGGACGGCGCGGACAGAGTGCGTTTTTGGATGATTACGCGTTTTTGTTGGACGCCGCTTTGGAATTATTGCGGGCGGAGGTTTCCGCGGACACTATAAACTTCGCGCGCGAAACGGCGATGCAATTACGAACGCATTTTGAAGATGCGGAAAAGGGCGGTTTTTACTTTACTCCCGCCGACGGCGAAGTGTTGATTCGCCGTCCCAAACCGGCGGATGACAATGCCATTCCCTCCGGCAACGGAGTCGCAACACGGGCGTTGTTTTTGTTGTCGTGGCTGACCGGCGAAAATGAATGGGCGGATGCGGGAGAACGAACATTGCGCACGTTTTATGACGCAATGCAAAAACAACCGGCGGGTTGTGCGTCTTTGTTGTCGGCGTTGCATTGTTATTTGTCACCGCCGCCGATTGTCTTTTTAACCGGTGAAAGTGATTTGTGCAAACAATGGCGTGATGCGATAACGCAAGAAAACAAACGCGACATTTTGATTTATATTGTTCCTCCAAAAACGGAAGGCTTGCCGCCGCCGATGCAAAAACCGCCGCCGACAACCGGCGCACTCGCTTATGTGTGTGAGAAGTTCTCATGTCTGCCGCCGGAAGATTCTCTGGACGGCCTGCGACAATTGTTAAAATAGTCCAATTGGGCGTTTGGGAAACTCCCGCCACCGCCCCAAATCCGGGCGAAGGTGAGCGGTGATTTATCGCCAAAATGCCGAAAAGATGCGAAAAAACGGGCGGGAAGTGTTGAAAATTGGCATATTATTGCGTGTTTTTTTTGAAGAAACGGCGGAAATCGGGGAAAATTTGTTATAATACTCTCCGTATTCGGCGCTGGAACACCGCAAATACGGGCGGAAAAAGGGCGGGGTCGCCCTTTTTTTTTGGCATTTTCGGCAACAAACACAACATTACGGGAGATACAAGGATGCAAATCGACGGCAATGAGTTGATTATGTACATTCAGTCCATCGCGCGTGAAAAGGACTTGCCTTTTGAGCAAGTGCTCGAACTTTTCGCGGAGTCGCTGGCGCAGTCCGCGCGCCGCAGCAACAATGAGATGCGTGACGGCGATTTTCGAGTGGATATTAACCCGGGCAACGGACACGTCAGCGCGTTTCGCCGCTGGCGGGTGTTGGGTGAAGAAGAATTGATGGAAAGTCCACAAAGCGAGATTATGTTGGAATCGGCGCAGGCCATTCAGCCCGACGCCAACCCCGGCGACATGGTTGAAAAACCCTTTGACAATTCGTTTTTGGGGATTCGCTCCTGTGTTCACTCCGCAAAACAACACTTCAACATGCGCCTGCGCGAAGCCGACCGCCGGCGGTTGTTGGATGAACTGCTCGCGCGCAATGAAGAGTTGGTCAACGGACAAGTCATTCGCGTGTTGCGCGAAACCGGCGATTTGATTGTGGAAGTGTTGCGGTTGGAATGTCGCCTGCCCAAAAACCAGATGATTCCCCGCGAATCTCTAAAAAGCGGCGACCGCGTACAGGCACTAATTAAAGAAGTGAATCCCGAAGCCGCCGGACAGCCGGTGATTCTCACCCGCACGAGTCCGGAGTTTCTGAAAATGTTGTTTCAACGCGTGGTGCCGGAGATCGAAAAAGGCATTTTGGAGATTATCGGAGCAGTGCGAGACCCCGGAAACCGCGCCAAAATATCGGTGCGGACTCATGACTCCCGCGTAGACCCGGTGGGGACATGTGTTGGTATTCGCGGCTCACGGGTGCAAACCGTGACCAATGAATTAAACGGCGAGCGCATTGACATTATTCCGTGGGATGAAGACCCGGCAAACTTTGTTTTGCGCGCGCTTTCACCCGCCGAAATCACGCGCATTGCGGTGGACAGTTCAAAACATTCCATGGATGTGTTGGTTGACCCCGACCGCATGGCTCAGGCGATAGGCAAAAACGGCGTGAATGTCCGACTGGCTTCGGAACTTAGCGGCTGGAGATTAAATTTACGGACGGTTGAAGATTACGAAAACGAAGAACAAGAACGCCTGCGCGAAAAAAGCGCGGCACTGGCGCGGACTCTTAATCTGGAAGAAGACGCCGCGCGCATTCTTTTGGAGGAAGGATTTGAAACGCTTGAACATGTGGCATTTGCCGAAGAAGATGAGCTGTTGGAAGCATCCGGTTTTCAACAGGAAGCCGTGCGTGAATTACAAATCCGAGCGCGTGAAGAGGTTGAGAAGGAAGAAGCCGTGTTGGCCGCTCGCATGAAAAAAATCACGCCGCCTTTGGCTGAACTCGCCGGCGAAATTGACGAACTCCTGCGCGCCCTTGCCAAACATGAAATTTTAACTCTGCCCGATTTTGCCGATTTGGCAACCGATGAATTGACGGATATGTTTGATATGGACTCCGAAAAAGCCGGAGAATTGATTATGACCGCGCGCAAGGTGGTTTATCCGCCGGCTGAGGCGGAAGCGGAAGGACAACAATGACGACAGCAACGGACATCGCCCAGAAATACGGCAAAACCCCTGACGAAGTCAGAAAAGCTTTGCAGGAAGTCGGGGTGGAAGTGCGCTCCGTTGCCGCCAAAGTCCCTTTGGATGTAGAAGCCAAACTGGACGCGTATTTCAAAGACAAAACATCACCGGCGCCAAAAGCCGCGGCTCGCAGTGTCGGCACGCGACAAATCGGCGGAACACAAGTCACTGAGAAAAAGGTGCGCACCATTAATCGCCCGGCAAAAACCGCCGCCGCTGTTGTTGATACTCCTGACACTTCCGAAACTCCCGATGTTTCTGCAACTCCCGTTAAAAAGACGGCACAATCCGCAACTTCGACACCGGCAAAAAGCAACGTCAGTGATGCAACTCGCGCCGCCGAAAGTCTGCTTGGCAAACAAGCCGCCGCGCAAGCCGAGTCCGAGGCGAAAAAAGCCGCGGTCAAAACTTCCGCCGCCAAAGCCGCCGGTAAGACTGAAACCGCAAAAGCCGAGACTCCAAAAACCGAGACTGCAAAGGCTGAAACCGTAAAAGCCGAAGCTGCGACAGATGAAGCGGAAAAAGAGCCCGACAAAGAGGTAAAACCGCGCAGTGACAAAACAATTAAAGTAGACAGAACAGTGGTGCGCGAGCGCGAAAGACGCCGCCGACAACGCATGACCGGCGGAAAACGTCCGCCCGCCAATATTCACGGATTCAAACAACCGGTCGGACCGGTGTCGCGTGAATTGCCGATTCCGGAATTTATGTCCGCCAGCAAACTCGCCGCCGACATGGCCGTCAAAACCAGTGATGTGATTCGCAAACTCATGGACTACGGCATGGAGGAAGCAAATCCAAACATGTTGTTGGACCGCGAAACAGCGTGGGTGATAGTTGAGGAATTCGGACACACTCCGGTGCAACAAACCGAAGATGACAATCCGGAGGCGGAAATTCTCAAACGCCCGGAATCAGCCGCCGAACAAAAACCACGTCCGGCGGTGGTGACGATTATGGGACATGTCGACCACGGTAAAACCTCTCTTTTGGATTACATTCGCAAGACAAGAGTGGCGGTCGGTGAAGCGGGAGGAATTACCCAGCATATCGGCGCGTATCAGGTGGGAGGCGAATACGGCAACATTACTTTTTTGGACACGCCCGGTCATGCATTGTTTTCACAAATGCGCGCGCGCGGCGCACAATTGACCGACATTGTCGTGTTGGTGGTGGCGGGTGATGACGGCGTAAAACCGCAAACCGAAGAAGCGGTTTCACATGCCAAATCGGCGGGAGTGCCGATTGTGGTGGCGGTTAACAAATCGGACAAAGAAGGTTTTGATTTGGAACGCGCCAAAAGTGATTTGGCGTCTTTGGATGTTTTGCCCGAAGACTGGGGCGGTGATGCGATTTTTATTCCAGTGTCGGCTCATACCGGCGAAGGCATTGATGCATTGTTGGACGCGATTCGCACACAAAGTGACATTTTAGAGTTGAAAGCGGCTCATGACGCGCCGGCTCATGCGGCGGTGGTGGAGGCTCGTGTTGACAAAGGACGCGGCGCATTGACGACTGTGATTGTGCGCGAAGGGATTCTCCGCCGCGGTGAATATGTCGTTTGCGGCACCGAAAGCGGACGAGTGCGCGCGATGTGGGACAGTAACGCCCAAATGATGGAATATGCCGAACCGTCCATGCCGGTGGAAATACAGGGATTGTCGGGACTTCCCGAAGTGGGGGAAGACTTGGTCGCGGTGGAGGACGAACGTAAAGCGCGCGAAGTCGCGGACTTGCGACAAGAACGGCGGCGGCTTAAGACACTTTCGGCGCGGGCGACATCGCGTTCGATATCAAGCATACTCAGCGACGATGTTGAAGAGAAAAAAGAATTGAATGTGATTATTAAAGCCGATGTCGGCGGTTCACGCGAGGCGTTGTCGGCGGCGTTGTCGTCCATTTCCGGCAAAAAAGCGGCGATTAAAGTCATTCACAGCGCGGTGGGCGGCGTCAGTGAATCCGACATTAATCTGGCTCGCGCCGGTAATGCGTTGATTATTGCGTTTAATGTCCGTCCGGACGGCAAATCACGCAAACTCGCGCAGGCGTTTGGCGTGAAAATCTTGCGCGGCAATGTCATTTATGAACTCATGGAAAACGCCAAAGACGCGGTGTTGGATTTGTTGGATATGGAGCGCGAGGAAAAAGTCATCGGCATGGCGGAAGTGTTACAGGTTTTTTCCATTTCCAAAGTCGGCAACATTGCCGGTTGTCGCGTTTCCGAAGGCGTGATTCGTTCCGATGTCCGCGCGCGGTTGGTGCGTGACGGCACTGTGGTTTATGAGGGCGACATTGCATCATTGCGTCATTTTAAGGAACTGGCGACCGAAGTGCGCAGTGGCGAGGAATGCGGCATTGCCATTCGCCGCTTTAACGACATTAAAGCCGCCGATGTCATAGAGGCGGTACAGGTCACCGAAACGCCGCCGACGTTATGAACACGGCGGGCGGCAAGAGTTATCCTCGCCGCTATCGCATCGAATCATTGGTGCGACGGGGATTGTCAACCATTTTGGCGGAGACTCATGCGATGGTCACCATTCGCCGCATTGCCATGAACGGCGATTACAGCGTCGCCACCGTTTATTATTCCGTGTTGACGGGGGATATTAAGTCCGTTGGTGAATCACTCACTCAAAGCGCGCCGCGTTTTCGGCGGCGGCTGGCGGACTCATTAAACATGCGCACGACTCCCAAATTGGTTTTTACGCCCGATGAAGACGGTGATGCGGCGGATAACATGCAAAAACTTTTGGATTCTTTTGCTGCGGACGGCGGTGTATGAATATTTCCGGTGTTTTGCCGGCGGATAAAATTGCGGGACGGACTTCGGCGCAAACCGTGGCATGGATTAAGAAACTCTTCAGCGGCGCAAAGACCGGACATGCCGGCACGTTGGATTCGGCGGCGACCGGTGTTTTGCCGGTGTTGTTGGGCGAGGCGACTTCATTTGCGCGGTTTTTGCCGGAGACCAAGACTTATCGGGCGGAGATTGAGTTTGGCGCGGCGACCGCCACTGATGACGCTTTGGGCGAAGTGTTAATGCGCCGTCCGCCGCCGCATGACTGGGAGTCGCTTTTACAGTCGGCGTTGCCGTCTTTTGTCGGCGAGATTTCACAAACCGCGCCGACATACAGCGCGCTAAAGCACAATGGAAAGCGCATGTCTGATTACGCTCGCGAGGGAATTGTCGCCCCGCCCAAACAGCGGCGCGTGCATGTTTGGGAGTTACAACTTTGCGAGGTAAAAGACAGTTGTGCGGTGTTGCATATTCGCTGCGGCGGCGGTTTTTATGTTCGCGCGCTGGCGCGTGATTTGGGTGAGAAGCTGGGTTGCGGCGCGCATTTGTCGTCTTTGCGGCGCGAACAATGCGCGTCTTTTGACATATCTCGGGCGATAACGGCGGAATCTCTCGCCGACATGTCAATTGACGAGCGCGTGAGTCATGTCGCGCCGGTGGAAGAGGCGTTGTCACATTTGCCGAGTCATGCGATGCCGGGTGATTCGGCTTGGATTGTCGGGAGCGGGCGGGATGAGACGGCGGGGGAGAGTGTGCGGTTGTATCACAACGGGCGTTTTGCCGGCGTGGGATTACGGACGGAAAATCGCATTTGCGGGCAAAAAATGTTATCATGGACACGTTTATGACCTCTGAAACTTCCAACGAAGACGAAAATCGCAAACTTGTCCACCGCCTTGCGGAATCCGGCCTGCGTGAACAGCGCGCAAGCCGCCGCTGGAACGTCTTTTTTCGGATATTGCTTTTCGGTTATATTTTTGGGTTGTCGGCGGTGTTATTGATTGATTCGCCGGACTCCATTCCTTATTCCGTCCCTCATGCGGCGGTTGTGGAGATTAACGGCGTCATTGCCGCCGGCGGCGAAAACGATTCACGGGAGATTAATACCGCTTTGCGCGCGGCGTTTGAAAATGAATCATCGATGGGCGTTATATTAAAGATTAACAGTCCGGGCGGTTCACCGGTGGAATCCAACCGGATATATCGTGAGTTACGGCGTTTGCGTGAGAAATATCCGGACAAGAAGTCATACGCGGTGGCGGGGGATTATTGCGCGTCCGGCGGATATTACGCCGCCGCCGGCGCGGATGAGATTTATGTGGATGAAAACAGCATTGTTGGTTCCATCGGCGTGATTGTCTCCGGTTTTGGTTTTGTGGACGCGTTGGAAAAGTTGGGCGTGGAGAGACGGGTATATACGGCGGGAGACAATAAAAACACTCTTGACCCGTTTTTGCCTGCATTGTCGAAAGATGAGAGAAAATTAAAGCGCCTTTTGTCGGAGGTTCATGACAACTTCGTCGCCGCGGTTCGCGAGGGACGCGGTGAGCGTTTGTCTCATGGGAATGAGTTGTTTTCGGGCGCGATTTTCTCGGGCAGGGAGAGTGTGATGTTGGGACTCGCCGACGGTGTCGGTGATGCCGGTTATGTGGCGCGTGAAGTCATCGGCGTGGAAGAAATCGTCTTTTACAACGGTGAATCGGACATTTTGGACAAAGTCATTGACCGTATAGGCACGAAAGTG
>JAWONR010000005.1:0-12169 GCA_033865115.1 Candidatus Persebacter sydneyensis
GACTGAACTTTACAAATCCTCACTGTCGGCATTAATCTCCGCTTCGGCGATTACTTCGCCGTTTTCATCCTCCACCACCAGCCGTAACTTCGCAATATACGACTCCGTCGGCAACTCCATCACCTGCTCCACCTCGGCGTAAACATCCAACTCCAAGGGCAAAACCCCCTTTTTCGGCGTCCGCTGAACTGTCCGCTCCTCGCCCTGAGCAACCACCGCCTCAAAATAATATCCGCCCGTAAACTCCGTCTGCGGATATATCAAAACCGCCGATAAACGACGATAACCCGGACGAAAATCAGGCGTCTCCTCCAACGCATAAACATTCAAAGACGCCTGTGACTCCGCTCCCAATGTCCGGCGATAAAACAACGCCTCTTCCCGACGACGCAAATTCTCCGCCGTCAACTCCTCTATCCGGTCACTCAAACGCCGCGACAACTGCTCGTTCAACTGTCCGGTCAGACGCAAACGACGAATCTCATCATGCGTTTTCTCACGCGTCTCGGCAAAATCGCGAACATCTCCGCGCAATGTGCTAATCCGACTCTCCAGCCGCGCATAATCCTCTCCCGGCAGACCCTCTCCAATCAAAAAACTTATCACTGAAACTCCCGCCACCACAAAAATACACTTCCTTAACGCAACTGGAGAGTCTTTGTTGTCCCGCCACCACTTCACACAATAAATCAAACTGTCCCATAACGTGTTAAACATGACGCGCTCCCGTCAATCCCGCCGCCTCCGACAATCCAAAACGGACATTCATGTTTTGCACCGCCTGTCCCGCCGCGCCCTTTTGTAAATTGTCCAACGCCGAAAAGACAACTCCGACATCGCCGACATTGCGAGCCGACAACTGCGCGCGGTTTGTCCGGGACACCTGTGCAATTTCAGGCACGCCCTCCTCCAACACGTCAATAAACATCTCATCACGCCAATAATCACGAACCGCCGCCGCACAATCCGCCCCCGGCAAAAGCGGCGCATAAACGGTCGCATAAATGCCCCTCACAGTCGGCAATAAATGCGGCATAAACACAAACGGAGACACCGGCGCCGCAAAATCAGACACCGCCTGTTCTATCTCCGGCTGATGACGATGTCCGCCCACCGCGTATGCCTTAAAGTTCTCACTCTGCTCGGCAAACAACAAATCCGCCCGGTCGGCGCGCTTTCCCGCCCCGCTAACGCCCGATTTTGCATCAATCATCACCGTTCCGGCAATCACTCCCGCCGCCGCCAGCGGAATCAACGCCAACTCCACCGCAGTCGCAAAACATCCCGGACAGGCAATAATAGACGCCGTCTTAATCGCCGCTCGCGCCGATTCAGTCAGTCCATAAACCGCCTGCGACAATAACGCCGGCGATGAATGTTCTCCATACCAACGGCGAAAAACCTCCTCGTCACGCAGCCGAAAGTCGGGACTTAAATCAATGACGGTCACGCCGGCGTTAATCAATGATTCGGCGTGATTCATCGCCACGCCGTGCGGTGTCGCAAAAAACACCGCATCACATTCCAAAAAACCGCCCGCTTCCGGGTCCATAAACACCGCATCCGTTCTTCCGCGCAATGCCGGCGCATACTCCGCCACTTTCGCCCCGGCGGAACCGCGAGAACCAAACAATATCTCGCCGACATGCGGATGTCCCAAAAGCAAAGACGCCAATTCGCCTCCGGTATAACCGGAAGCGCCGATAATTGCAATTTTGAGAGTGCTGGTGTCAGACACCGGAATGATTCCGGCGCGCTTAGCGCTTGGAATACTGAGTTGCCCGTCGGGCTTTGTGCAAGCCGACCTTTTTGCGTTCAACCGAACGCGAATCGCGGGTAACCAAACCCGCCGCGCGCAACACACGACGATAATCCGGGTTATAACTTGCCAGTGCCAATGCCGTGCCATGACGCACCGCCTCCGCCTGTCCGCTTTCACCGCCGCCGCGAACCGTCACCCGCAAGTCAAACTTGTCTATGCCGTCAATCACCTGCAAAGATTGACGGGCGATAATCTGTGAACGCAAACGACAAAAGAAAACATCCGCCGGCTTGCCGTTCACGGTGATGTTGCCCTCGCCCGGACACAAAAACACCCGGGCCGTGGCGGTCTTACGCCGCCCGGTGCCATAATCATAAGGACCGATTTTTTTATACACTTCTAAAACTCCTGCAACACCGGACTTTGAGCTTCATGGGGATGCTCGTCACCGGCGTAGATTTTCAACTTTAATAACATGCGCCGTCCCAAAGAGCCTTTCGGCAGCATGCCGCGCACCGCGTTTCTAAAAATACGGTCTGGATGACGCCGCCGCAATTCGCCCAGCGAACATTCGCGCAAACCGCCCGGATAACCGGAATGCCGATAATACATTTTATCGCTTTCTTTTTTGCCGGTCACGCGGATTTTTTCGGCGTTAATCACCACGACATAATCTCCGGCGTCCAAATGCGGTGAATAAAACGATTTGTGCTTGCCCCGCAGACGATGCGCCACCGCGCTCGCCAAACGTCCCAACACCAGGCCGTCGGCGTTATACAACAACCAGTCACGATTGATGTTTTTTTCGGAAATATGCAAAGTGCTCATGCTTCGTCCGTCCCCGCGCCATTCGCGCAAAAAAACGAATTATAACCCGCAAACGACAAAAACCGTCCGTTGCTGAAGCTCAAAGCGCCGTTCATTTTGTTGCCGCCTTTTTCTCGGTCTCTTCTTCCGTCTGCGCCGCGGGCTTGTCTACAAGCTCCACCAGCGCCATCGGCGCACAGTCGCCTTTGCGAAAACCGTATTTAAGAATCCGAACATAACCGCCCGGACGGGAGCCAAAACGCGCGCCCAGGTCGTCAAACAACTTGGAGACATTGTCGCGGTTTTGCAGTCGCGCAAAAGCCAAACGACGATTATGAACGGTCGGCGTTTTGCCCAGTGTAATCAACGGCTCTATAAAACGCCGCAATTCTTTGGCGCGCGGCAGTGTCGTCTTAATTTGTTCATATTGAATCAGCGCGTTGCCGATATGGCGCATCATGGAACGGCGATGTGCGCCGTCCGTAATGTTTAATTTGCGGTGACCGTGTCGATGACGCATCAGCGCGGCACCTTCCAACCGGGAATTTCCATCCCCAGCTTAAGTTCGTGTTTGTGAAGTGCGTGTTCAATCTCCAACAGGGACTTCTTGCCGAGATTGGGCGTGTTGCTCATAAAATCACTGCGGTTTTGTTGCACCAACTCGCCGATATACCGAATATTTTCCTGACGCAGACAATTTTGCGAGCGCACGGTCAATTCCAAAACTTCCACTTTTTCCGAAAACATCGGATGATGTGCGGCGTCCCGGCGGCGTCCGATGTTTTCAATCTCGGAATCAACGCGCATGCCGTCTATGTCCACCAGCATTTTAAATTGGTCGATTAAAATTTGTGAAGAATGTTGCACCAGCTCCTCGCATGAAAAAACGCCGTTGGATTCAATTTCCATCACCAGCCGGTCCAAATCAACGCGGTTTTCATGACGCGCCGAGCCGACGGTAAAACTCATCCGCCGCACCGGACAAAAAGAGGCGTCCAGATGCAGCACACCCACCCGCCGTGATTCTTTTTCCAACGCCGCCGCCGCCGGCTGATAACCGACGCCGCTTTCCACGGTGATTTCCATGTCCAACTTTCCGCCCTTCGCCAAAGTCGCCAAAACACAGTCGGAATTCATAATCTCCGCGTTGTGCGTGAGATTAATGTCGGCGGCGGTCACCGTACAGGGACCTTCTTTTGACAGCCGCAACACTTCGCGGTCGGAGTTGTTGAGTTTGAAAATCACGCTTTTAAGATTAAGCAGCAGCCACACGACTTCTTCGCGCATGCCGTCCACTCGGTCGCATTCATGCATAATCCCGTCAATTTTGACTTCGGTCGCGGCAAAACCGGGGATGGAGGACATCATCACCCGCCGCAGTGCGTTGCCCAGCGTGTGACCGAAACCGCGTTCCAACGGCTCCACTGTCACCCGGGAGGCATTCGGACCTAGTCCGCGAATTTCGGAAATAGCAGGTTTAAGCAGGGCACTTGACATAATATAACCTCACTTGGAATAATACTCAACAATTAAATTTTCGTTAATGTCCGGCGCCACTGTTTCCGGCACCGGCAATTCACGATAAACACCGCTCATGGCTTCATAATCCACATCCAACCATTCACACACCGGACGCGTTTGCGCCAGCGCCGTTGATTCTTTTATCATGGACAGGTTGCGCGCTTTTTCAGTCAGTGAAATCGTCTGTCCGATGGAAACATGACAGGACGGAATATTAATCGCCCGTCCGTCAACCAAAACCATTTTATGCGAGACAATCTGCCGTGCATGCGAGCGGGTCGTGGCAAAGCCCATGCGATAAACGACGTTATCCAGCCGTGACTCCAAAATTTGAATCAACGCCGTGCCGGTCACTTCGCGCGCGCGGTCGGCGCGGTGATAGCAGTTGCGAAACTGTCTTTCCAACAAACCATAAGTGCGCCGCAGTTTTTGTTTTTCGCGCAGGTGTTCCAGATAATCGGAACGCCGTCCGCCGCCGCGTTTGTTGCCGCCCGGCGTGGTTTTAAGACGGCATTTGTCTTCCAGCTTTTTAACGCCGCTTTTCAAGCCCAGGTCAACGCCTTCGCGCCGCATCAGTTTGCATGTCGGACCGGTATATCTCGCCATTGTTAAACCCTCCGCCGTTTGGGCGGACGACAGCCGTTATGGGGCATCGGTGTCACATCCACAATTGAATTAATCTTAAACCCCATCGCGTGTAAGGCTCGCACGGCGGAATCACGTCCGGAACCGACTCCCTGCACCCGTACTGAAACATTTTCCACGCCCATCTCTTGCGCCTTTTTACCGACGCCGTCCACGGTGATTTGCGCCGCATAGGGAGTTCCCTTACGCGCGCCTTTAAACCCGGAAGAACCCGTTGTCGCCCATGCCAGCACATTGCCCTGCCGGTCGGCGAAAGTCACGATGGTGTTGTTAAAAGTCGCGGTGATATGCACCACCGCGTCACTCACGCGGCGATATTTTTTGCTTGCTGTCTTTGTGCGTTTCATCGTAATTACTTCTTCACTCGAATACGGCGCGGACCTTTGCGCGTCCGGGCGTTGGAACGAGTCCGTTGTCCCCGCACCGGCAGTCCGTGCCGATGACGCAATCCGCGATAACATCCCAAATCGGACAATCGTTTGGTGTTCATGGAAACTTCCCGCCGCAAATCGCCTTCAATGACGAACTTTCCGATTTCAACGCGCAGGCGTTCTTTCTTTTCATCGGACAAATCACCCATGCGAACGGCTGGTTCAACCTCCGCCAGTCCACAAATCACTCGCGCGCGCGAACGCCCGATGCCGTAAATCGCCGTCAGCGCGATTTCGGCGTGTTTGTATTCAGGGACGACTATTCCGGATATTCGTATCATGGCAGAAGATAATTATAGCATAATTTCGGCGTTTTGCCCAAATTTAAGCCTTTTTTCACAAAAAAAGTCGCCTGTGAATGCGCCTCGGCGGGGCGAAAAGACGCCCTCGCGCCCGTTTTACGGGCGGCAAACAAAGAGACAACGCGCGACACGGATTATCCCTGCCGTTGTTTGTGGCGAATGTCTTTACAAATCACCCACACCCGCCCGTTTCGGCGGATAATACGGCAATGGCGACAAATGCGCTTGACGGATGAACGTACTTTCATGATTTTCTCCTATTTCTCACGGTAAGTGATGCGCCCTTTACTGATGTCATATTGACTCAGTTCCACGCGCACTCTGTCTCCGGGCAGCACCCGGATGTGACGCATGCGCATTTTACCCGATGCGCGCGCCAAAATAACATGGCCGGTTTCCAACTTCACTCGAAACATTGCATTGGGCAACAAATCAACGACTTCGCCGATAATCTCAATTTTGCCGTCATCCGCCGCCATTTTATCGCTTCCCCGCTCCGCTTGGCATGTTTTTAAGCAAACTGCCATACTGGTGGGTCAGCATATAATGTTGTATCTGCTCCATAAAGTCCATGGCAACCACCACCATAATCAATATGGAAGTGCCGCCAAAAACCGCCGCAATCTCCAACTGTGTAAACATCATTTCCGGCACCAGACACACAGTCGTGATATAACACGCGCCGACAAGCGTCAGTCGCGCGACAATCTTTTCCAGATAATTCTGTGTTTGTTCGCCGGGACGGATGCCCGGAATAAACGCCCCGCTTTTACGCAGCATATCGGAGTTGTCGCGGGCGTTATAAACCAGCGACACAAAAAAGAACGCAAAAAAGAAAATCGTAATTCCCAGCGCGAGAAAATAAAACGGCGTTCCTTGTTGCATATACGCGCTCAAATCACGCAGCCAATCCGAGCCGCCGGCGGAGCTAAACGCCAAAATAGTCGCCGGAAAAGTGATAATCGCGTATGCGAAAATCGCCGGCATCACGCCGCCCATGTTGACTTTCAACGGCAAATAAGACGCCTGTCCCTCCGCCATGCGGTTGCCGATTTGTCGTCTGGCGTAGTTAATTAGAACCCGCCTTTGTCCGCGTTCTATAAACACCACGCCGCTCAACGCCACCGCGACAAACAACAGCACGGAAATCACCGTAAACGGTCCGTAAGTGCCGAGTCGCACTTGTTCAAACAATTGTCCGACCGCCACCGGCAAGCCCGACACAATACTCGCAAAAATCAAAAGTGAAATGCCGTTTCCGATTCCGCGTTCGGTAATTTGTTCGCCCAGCCACATCAAAAACATGGAGCCGCCCAACATACCGACCATCGCCGTCGCTCGAAAGGCGATACCCGGCGTTTCCACGACTTCCAGAGCTTCCAGCCCGATGGCGAATCCATAGGATTGAAACAGCGCCAGCGGCACGGTAAAAGTGCGCGTGTATTGATTAATCTTTTTCCGTCCCGATTCGCCTTCTTTACGCAGTTCCTCCAAATACGGCAGGGAGTATGAACCGAGCATCATAATAATGGACGCGGTGATATAAGGAAAAATTCCCAACGCCATGATACTGGCGCGTTCCAGGGCGCCGCCCGAAAACAAATTGAGCAATCCCAAAATGCCGGCGCCGCCGCTTATCGCGGACTGCAAGCTGACATAATCCACGCCCGCCACAGGCACATGCGCGCCGATGCGAAACACCACCAACGCACCCAACAAAAAAAGCAGGCGCCCGCGCAATTCGCCCCACTGACTGCTTTTACCGTTCGCCATTTACGAATCCAAAATCTTGCCGCCGGCGGCTTCAACCGCCGCACGCGCGCGTCCCGACAAAGTCAATCCGCGCACCGAAACCGCCCCCGATAATTCAGCGTTATTGGAGACAAACAATCGCACCCGCTTAATATTTTTACCGACAATGCCGCGCCGCCGCAATTCAGAGACGGTGATTTCTTCCGGCGCGCCGTCTTGTTTTTGCAGTTTGACGATTTCGGACAACCGCACATTTGCGGTTCTCATCGCCAAGCGAGAGGCAAAACCGCGTTTGGGCACGCGCCGATGCAACGGCATTTGTCCGCCTTCAAAATTGCCGTCCCGTCTTCCGCCGGAGCGGGCGCGTTGTCCTTTGTGTCCGCGTCCGCAGGTTTTGCCGAGTCCGGTGCCGATTCCGCGTCCGACTCGTTTGCGTTTTTGTCGACGGGCGGGGGATTTTAAAGTGTTGAGTCGCATCATCGTCAATTTATCCTATCAGTTTGTGTCGTTTTTGAATGTCTTCCAGTGCCATCCCGCGTTTCGCCGCGACTTCCACCGGCGTATGCAGGGCGGCAAAACCCGCCAACGCCGCGCGCAGGGTGTTATAGGGATTGGTGGAACCGATGTTTTTTGCCAACACATCGCGAATACCGACGGCTTCAAACAACATACGCGCCGCGCCGCCGGCGATAATGCCGGTACCTGCGGACGCCGGTTGCATATACACCCGCGCCGCGCCGTGTCGTCCGGTGATGGAATGATAAATTGTCCCGTCGGTAATATTCACTTTAATCAAATTACGGCGCGCGTTTTCAGTCGCTTTTTGCACCGCCAGCGAAACTTCGCGCGCTTTACCGGTGCCCATGCCGACGCGCCCGTCTCCGTCGCCGACAACCATAATCGCCGAAAAGCGCATAATCCGTCCGCCTTTCACCACTTTGGTGACTCGATTCACGGCTATCATTCTTTCGATTAAATCCGTTTTCCCGCTGCTTGTTTTTGCCATTGCCATCGTTTTATCCTTAAAATTTCAATCCGCCGGCGCGCATGGATTCGGCCAAAGCCTTAATACGCCCGTGATATTTGCGTCCGCCGCGGTCAAACGCCAAACGCCCCAGTTCCAATCCCGTCGCCTGCTCTGCCAATTGTTTTCCGACATATTCAGCGGCGGCGACATTCGAATATTTATCGCCCAGTGCTTCGCGCACCGCTTTTTGCGGCGTACAAACCGCCGCCAACACGCGACTGTCCGGCGCGATAATTTGCGCGTAAGTATGTCGTCCGCTAAGTCGCGCCACAATCCGATGCGCGCCCAGGGACGCTTGTCGGCGGCGTGTTTGCGCGCCGCGAAGTTGTCGTCGTGCTTTCGCCGGTAGTGTCGTCATTTCTTTTTCGTCTCCTTCATCACCACGTGTTCGCCGCGATAGCGAACGCCTTTTCCTTTATAGGGTTCCGGCGGGCGCATGCTGCGAATTTCGGCGGCGGTTTGTCCGACCAACATTTTATCCGCGCCCTTCAACACCAATTCAGTTTGCGAAGGTGCTTGTGCGCTGACGCCTTCCGGCAATTTATAAACCGCCGGATGTGAAAAACCGAGTTGTAAATTAATGCCGTTGCCGGACAACTGCGCGCGATAACCGACGCCCTGCAGCGACAACACGACTTCAAATCCGCGGTGCGCGCCCGCAACCATATTGCGCAAAGTGCACCAAAAAGTGCCGGCAATGGCGCCGCCGTCCGGCGTTTTACACACCACGCGCAGTCCGTCGTCATCGCGCACTATCTCCGCGCGTTTATCGTGCAAAACACGGCGCACTTCACCCGCCGGACCTTTGGCGACAATTTCGCCGCCGTCTCCGAGTGCGACCTGCACTTCGGGCGGGACGGGAATGCTCTTTTTAATAAAACGTGACATATTCTTAACTCACCTCACACAAAACTTCGCCGCCAAGTCCCTGTTCGCGCGCCTGATGGTCGGACATCATCCCGCGCGAAGTGGAAATGACGGAAATACCGAGTCCGTTTTGCACCCGTTTGATTTCGCGCGACTGCACATAGTGTCGCAATCCCGGGCGGCTGATGCGGCGCATTTTTTCAATCACCGGGCGGCTCGCATAATATTTAATAACCATGTCAATGTGTCGTCCGCTGTCGTCGACGGAATATCCTTCAATATACCCTTCGGCAAGTAGGACGTTAAGAATCTCCCGTTTTACACGGGAATTGGGGAAAGACACATTCGGCTTGCCCACGGCCTGCGCGTTTCTGATTCGCGCCAGCATATCCGCAATTGGGTCGGTCATCATCGCATCAATCTCCTTACCAACTCGATTTAATAACACCCGGCACTTCGCCGTTCATAATCATTTCGCGCAGCATCGTGCGTGAAATCCCAAACCGCCGGTACACTCCGCGCGGACGTCCGGTAAAAGCGCAGCGGTTGCGCGCGCGCACCAGGGAGGAGTCGCGCGGCAGTTTTTGCAGAACCCAAAACGCTTCTTCGCGGTTTTTGGGCGGCGCGGACAGCCACATTTTTTTAAGTTCGGCGCGCCGCTTGCGATACTTTTCCGCCAGTCGCAGTCGTCGTCCGTTACGATTAATAACCGATTGTTTTGCCATCGTCTCCCCTTATTGTTGTTGTATGGGCACGCCAAGCCCCAAAAGCAATTCACGCGCCGCATCATCGGTGCCGGCGCTGGTAATTAAAGCGACATCCAATCCGCGCAGTGAATCCACCTGTTCGTATTGAATTTCGTGAAAGATAATTTGTTCGCCGACTCCCAGGTTATAGTTGCCGCGTCCGTCAAAAGCGCGCGCGCGCAGTCCGCGAAAATCGCGCGACCGCGGCAGTGCCACGGTAATCAAGCGGTCCAAAAATTCATACATATAGCGGCGGCGCAGTGTCACCATGCATCCCAGCGGATAGCCTTTGCGGGATTTAAATCCGGCGATGGATTTGCGCGCGAACGTTTGCACCGGTTTCAATCCGGCGATTTTTTCCATGTCTTCCATGGCCGACTGCAATTTCTTTTTATCGCCGACCGCCTCGCCGACTCCCATGTTAAGGGAGATTTTAAGCAGGCGCGGCACCGCCAGCACGCTTTTATAACCGTGCTTTTTCATAATTTCCGGCGCCACCTTGTCGTAATACAACTGTTGCAGGCGCGGTATTGGCAATTTCTCGGCGCTCATGAAGCCTCCTTGTTGTCCGGCGAAATGCGTTGGTTGTTGCCGTCTTTGTCTTTGCCTATTTTCATGCGCATCGGTTTTCCGGTTTCCGGATGAACCGGCGCAAGATTGGAGGCGTGAATCGGCGCTTCCCGCAAAATGCGTCCGCCGGGTTCGTTTTTTTGCGGATTGGGCCGGTCAAAGTTGGTGCGCATATTAATGCCTTCCACAATCGCCTTTTCCGGTTTGCCGGCGGCGTCGGTCAGCACTTTTTTAACGAGTCCGCTCCGCCCCTTATAGGCGCCGCACAACACAATCACTCTGTCGCCGTTTTTAATCTTGTTCATCAAAACACCTCCGGCGCGAGTGAAACGATTTTCATAAATTGTCGTCCGCGCAATTCGCGGGTGACGGGACCAAAAACACGGGTTCCCAGCGGGTCTTTGCGGTTGTTCAACAGCACCGCGGCGTTTTTTTGGAAACGCAAACGCGAACCGTCGGGACGGCGAATGCCGTGTGCGGTGCGCACGACCACGGCGTCATAAATTTCACCGCTTTTAACGCGTCCTCGCGGCGCCGCCTCACGCACGCTGACTTTAATAATGTCGCCGATGTTGGCGTAGCGTCGCTTGGAGCCGCCGAGCACTTTAATGCACAGCAGCTTTTTGGCGCCGGTGTTGTCGGCAGATTCCAGAATGGTTTGCATTTGTATCATGTCGACTCCTTGCCCGCCGCGCGACTCACAACGCGCCACGATTTGGTTTTGGAAACGCGGGGAATTTCTTCCAACTCCACGGCGTCGCCGGTGTGGCATGCATTGTCGGCGTCATGCGCCTGGACATGCCGTCTGCGGCGGATGATTTTTTCATACAGCGGATGTTTAATCTGCCGTTCCACGCGCACGCGCACGGTCTTATCGGCGCGGTCACTGACGACCACGCCGCGCAAACGTCTTTTGACTTTTTGATTGTCGCCGCTCATGCCCGCTCCTTTTCAGCCATAATTGTTTGTGTGCGCGCGATATCACGCCGCACCCGCCGTAACTCGGCGGTATTGCCGGTTTGTTGCGCCGCTTTTTGCATGCGCAAATTAAAATATTCGCGTTGCAACGCCGTCAATTCTTCGCGCAACGCCGTCGGCGTTTTTTCGCGCAAAGTCATTCGTTTCATGGTCGTTTTCGCCATTATAACTCCTCCCGCCGATTGACAAAGCGGGTCGCGAACGGCAGTTTTGCCGCGCCCAGTCGAAACGCCTCACGAGCCGCCTCTTCACTGACGCCCTCCATTTCGTACAATATCTTGCCCGGCTTCACTTCAAAACACCAAAATTCAGGATTACCCTTGCCGCTTCCCATGCGGACTTCCACCGGTTTTTTACTCACCGGCTTATCGGGAAAAATGCGAATCCAAATCTTGCCGCCCCGTTTAATGGAGCGGACAATCGCGCGCCGCGCGGCTTCTATTTGCCGCGAGGTCAATTGTCCCTTGCCGGTCGCTTTCAATCCATAGTCGCCAAAGCGCACATGAATCCCGTTGGTCGCCACGCCGCGGTTGCGTCCTTTTTGCACTTTGCGATATTTGGTTTTGGCGGGCTGCAACATGGTTATTCCTCCGCCTTGTCAGTTGTTTTTGTTTTACGCGCCGTGCTTTTCTTGGCGGCGGTTTTAGTCGCGGCTTTTTTCACGGCGGGCTTTTTGGCTGCCGGTTTTTTAACTGCGGTCTTTTTAACTGCCGGCTTTTTAGCGGCAGGTTTTTTCGCAGCCGGCTTCTTTTTAGCGGCGG
>JAWONR010000005.1:12269-15760 GCA_033865115.1 Candidatus Persebacter sydneyensis
TTTTTTGGCGGCGGCGGATTTGGGTTTCACCGTTTCAATTTCCGCCATGTCTTCCGCTTCAACTTCGGCGGCTTTCGCATCCGTGTTGTCGGTGATAATTTTCACACCCGATTTCGCTTCCGGTTTCGTTTCCGAGGAAGCGGCGTCATCGGTTGTTTCAGTTTCCGCCGCCGGCGTTTCTCCGCCCGTCGCCGCCGAATACTTTTGTTGTTTGTGCGCAACATTTTCACCGCGCGACACCCATACTTTAATGCCGACAACGCCCATATTGGTTTTCGCCTCGGCAACGCCGTAATCCACGTCATTTTTGAGGGTATGCAACGGCACTCGTCCTTCGCGATACCATTCAGTGCGGGCGATTTCAATGCCGTTCAATCGTCCGGCGCACATAATCTTAACGCCTTCCACGCCCAATCGCATGGCGCCCGCCATGGCGCGGCGCATGGCGCGGCGAAACATAATTCGCCGTTCCAATTGAGAGGCGATATTCAACGCAATCAATTTCGCGTTGGCATCCGGTTGCGACACTTCCTTGACATCCACAAGAACGTCTTTCATTTCGCTGATCTTGCGCAACTTAACGCGCAATTGGTCGATGCCTTCGCCTTTTTTGCCTATCAAAACCCCCGGTCGCCCCGAATGAATGATGACATGCACATGACTGGAAGTCCGTTCTATCTCCACCAAACTAATATTCGCCTGCGGATATGTTTTCTCGACATGACGCCGCATTTCGGCGTCTTTAATGACGATAGCGGCGAAATCGCGCCCTTTGGCGTACCAGCGCGAGCGCCAGTCACGGCGTACCGCCAGACGAAAACCAATCGGATTAACTTTACGCCCCATAATCAACCGCCCCTCGTATAAAGAGTCCGCCACACGCCCGCGCACCCGTGTATTGCGCGCCGCATTGCCGAGACATTGTCATAAAAAATTACCGTCATCGCCGTTTCTTTCCGTTCTTTTTCCTGCCGGTGCCGTCGGCGAGTTCAATAAGCACATGACTGCGCCGTTTATTGATGCGCGAAACGCGTCCGCGCGCGCCGAATTGTATTCGTTTCAACATCATGCCGTCGCTGACTTCAATGCGGCTGACATACAGCGCGTCAATGTCGGCGTTGGCGTTGTTTTCGGCGTTGGCAATCGCCGAGCCGAGTGTTTTTTTGATAATCGCCCCCGCCTTTTTGCGGCTAAACTGTAAAACTTCCATCGCCTGTCCGACATGCAAACCGCGAATTTGGTCGGCGACCAGTCGTCCTTTTTGGGGCGACATTGATACATTGCGTGAAATCGCTCGCGTTGTCAAGGTCATTTCGCCCCCTTCTTCACCGACTTATCGCCGGTCGGATGTCCGCGAAAAGTGCGGGTCGGCGCGAACTCGCCAAGACGGTGTCCGACCATGTTTTCAGAAACAAACACCGGTATGTGTGCGCGTCCGTTATGCACTGAAATTGTCAATCCGACAAAATCCGGCGTAATCATAGAGCGCCGCGACCATGTCTTAATGGGGCGTCTGTCGCGCGATTCTTGCGCGCGCGAAACTTTCACCGCCAAATGATGGTCAATCATCACGCCTTTTTTAAGCGAACGGGTCATATCTTCTTCCTTACCTCTTCCGTGCATGTCGTTTTACGACAATCCATTTGTCGGTACGCTTGTTCTTACGCGTCCGATATCCCCTTGCCGGCTGTCCCCACGGACTAACCGGAATCTTGTTTGATTTACTGCGTCCTTCACCGCCGCCCATCGGATGGTCAACCGGATTCATCACCATGCCGCGCACATGCGGACGGCGACCGCGATGTCGCACCGCGCCGGCTTTGCCGAGTTTCTGCAAAAAGTGTTCTTCATTGCCAACGGCGCCGATAACCGCCCGACAATTGGCGCGCACCCGCCGTGTTTCACCTGATTTAAGACGAAGCATCGCATAATCACCGTCCAGCGCGACAAACTGCGCGCTAATTCCCGCTGAACGCGCCAACTGTGCACCGCGTCCGGGATGCAACTCCACACAATGCACGGTAACACCAACCGGAATTGCCGACAATGGTTTCGCATTACCGGGGCGAATAGGCGCACTCGGTCCGCTTTCCACTTTGTCTCCCGCGCGAACACCTTGCGGCGCGATGATATAACGTCGTTCTCCGTCCGCATACAACAAAAGCGCCAAGTGTGCGCTGCGATTGGGGTCGTATTCCAACCGCTCCACAGTCGCCGGCACGCCGTCTTTATCACGGCGAAAATCCAAAACCCGATAATGTTGGCGATGTCCGCCGCCGCGGTGCCATGAGGTAATTCGTCCGTAGGAATTGCGTCCCGCGGTCTTTTTCTTTTTTTGCAACAACGGCGCATGCGCCCCGCCCTTGTGAAGTTCGGGTGTTTTAACGCGAACCATCCCGCGTTGTCCGGGCGTTCTCGGTTTGGACTTAATCAACGCCATTATCGCAACTCCGCAAAGTTGATGTCATTGCCTTTGGCGAGTCGGACATATGCTTTTTTACCCGACGTCGTCCGTCCCGGTCGTCCCATCCGCATCACCGCCCTGCCGCGGCGACTTGAAACACGCACCGATTCCACTTTCACTTCAAACATTTTTTCCACCGCGCGGCGGATTTCATCTTTGCGAGCATCGGGCATGACATAAAACACCGCCGTCCGCTCACGGTCGGCCAGCTCCGTGCTTTTTTCGGAAATCAGCGGCGCAATAATCACGCTCATCAACCGTCCGCTGCCGCTCATGTCCGCGCTCCGTCTTTGTCATCACACCACTGTTTAACACACTGTTCAATGGCGCGCTCGGTAAAAACAAAAGTCGCCGCCGCCGCCAAATCGGACGGCAACAATGAACGCAACGGGCAACAATGCAAACCCGGCACATTGCGCGCCGACAATGCAACGCCCAAATCCGGGTCGGTGTCCACCAACAACACCGGCGTCTTTTCAATATTCATGGCGCGCAGATTCGCAATCAATGTTTTGGTTTTGGGCGCGTCCATCGCCAGAGATTTAACCGCCGTTATCCGGTTTTCGCGCAACAGTTGTGAAAACATCACCGCCATCGCCGTGCGAAACATGCGGCGCGGAATCTTTTGTTTAAAGTTTTCATTCGGACGAGACGGAAAAGCCCGTCCGCCGCCGCGGCGAATCGGACTTGACGACATGCCGCCGCGCGCGCGTCCGGTTCCCTTTTGTCTGAACAACTTGCGCGTGCTGTGACTGACTTCGCTGCGCGTTTTTTGCGCGCGATTGCCTTCGCGGGCGTTCGCCATATTGGCGCGCACCACTTGATGCACCAGCGCGGCGTTAAATTTGCGCGCGGCAAAAGCGTCGGGCAGCTGCACCGCTCCCGCTTTACCGCCGCCAAATTCAATCATTGGAATTTCCATCACGCCGCCTCCGCCAATTGTTTGATTTTTTCCAACGCCAGCGGCCGGGGCTTATTCATATACTCGGAATAACCATCCGGACATTCCGACATCACCGACAACAAA
>JAWONR010000005.1:15860-17038 GCA_033865115.1 Candidatus Persebacter sydneyensis
AGCGGACGTCACCACTTTCCACGTCTTTTGGCGCGGAGCGTTAATGACAATCTCGCCGGAAAACGCCGTGCTCATTCTTTTGTCTCCGCGGGAGTGTCGGCGACAAACGCCGGTTTCTTCACCGCCGGGCGGACTTCCACCCAACAGCCCGGCGCACCCGGCACCGCACCGCTCACCAACAATAAATTGCGTCCGGTATCCACGCGGACAACGCGGAGGTTTTCCGATGTCCGTCTTTTGCCGCCGAGTCGTCCGGGCATTTTCTTACCGGGGAAAACTCGACCCGGGTCTTGACATTGTCCGGTGGAACCCGGTTTGCGGTGTGAACGGGAGTTACCGTGTGAATCACGGTTGGAACTAAAATGCCATCGTTTAATAACGCCGGCGAAACCTTTACCGCGACTGGTGCCGGCGACATCAACATATTGTCCGACTGCAAACAAATCCGCGCCGATTTCATCACCCGCGCCCTTGCCTTCGGGCAGTTCACCGTTTCGAAATTCGCGAAGTTTTCGCGCCGCGCCGGCTTGGTGTTTTGCCAAATGTCCTTTTAGCGCCCCACTGATGCGGTGCGCCCGTCGCTCGCCGCAGGCCAATTGAACGGCGACATAACCGTCCGTCTCTTGTGTTTTTTGTTGTGCAACTCGGTTGCCGCCGACATCAAGCACGGTCACCGCCACCGATTCACCAGTGTCGGAAAATATGCGGGTCATGCCGCGTTTAATGCCGATGAGTCCGAGCATGTTCAAACCGCCTTCATCACTTTAATATCCGCATGAACGCCGGGCGGCAAGTCCAAATTGGTCAATGCCGAAGTCGCCTTGTTGCTGATGTCAATAATATCCAGCAAACGGCAGTGTTCACGGATTTCAATTTGTTCGCGCGAGCTTTTGTCCTTGTGCGGCGAGCGCAACAAGTCATAACGGCGGCGGCGCACCGGCAGAGGCACCGGTCCGCAAACTTCCGCGCCGGTGCGCTTTACCGTATTCACGATATTGCGCGTGGATTCGTCAATCAGCATGTGGTCAAAGCCCGTCAGCCGAATGCGAAACTTTTGTATCTTAGATGACTTTCGTTCCGCCATTTTTACTCCAAAATCTTTGTCACTACGCCGGCGCCCACGGTGCGCCCGCCCTCCCGAATCGCAAATCGCAATCCCTCCTCCATCGCGATTGGCG
>JAWONR010000006.1:0-16290 GCA_033865115.1 Candidatus Persebacter sydneyensis
ATTTGCCGTTTTGCCAATTGACAAGTGGCATGATATGCCCGTTTTTGCATTTCATCTTCATCATAATCACCGCGCAAAAACGCCGCCGCCTGTTTGTATCCCGCCATGCGCAATGACTGGGAACTCGGTGTTAATTTGTATTTCTTAATCACCGTCTCCGTCTCCGCCGTCAATCCGCGAACGAACATTTGCCGCAAACGCGCGGCTATTGATTCTCGCAGAGTGTCCCGTGAATTGGGCATCAATAAAACAAACCGGACGGAGAGAGACGGTTTTGGTTTCGGCTCGGACAATATCGCCGACATCGGTTTCTTTGCCGACAAGGCGACTTCCAACGCGCGCGCGATTCTTTGTGAGTCGGACGGGGCGATTTTGGCGGCGAGGGCGGAATCCAACTCCGACAACCGCTTGTGCATGACTTTCGCGCCGTGTTTTTGCATGTCCAAACGGACACTTTCACGGGATTCTTCATCCGGTGTTGGAATGTCATGCAAACCTCGTGTTAAAGCATGAAAATACATCATTGTTCCGCCGACAAACAACGGTGTTTTTCCCCGCAAAACAATGTCCGCCGCCGCGTCAGTCGCCAAACGACAAAACATGCCGGCGTTGAAGGATTCATTCGGCGCGCAAACATCAATTAAGTGATGGGGAATTTGTCGGCGAATGTTTGTGTCCGGTTTTGCCGCGCCGATGTCCATCTCGCGATACACCGCGCCGGAATCAACACTGACAATCTCGCCGTTTATGCGCTCCGCCAACGCCGGCGCAAAGTCGCTTTTATGACAGGCGGTCGGTCCCGCCAACGCTAATGAAGTCATCACCGCCCGCGCTGGAAAATGCGGTCAAAATAAGAACGGTCAATTTGTTGCCAACACGGACGTCCATGATTACACGCGCCGGAACGCTCGGTCTTTTCCATCTGTCTTAATAATCCGTTCATTTCATCAATTGACAAACGGCGATTCGCGCGAACCGCCGTATGACACGCCATGGTGGACAACGCCGCATCCCGAAGTGCCGTGACTTGTTCACCGGACTCGGCTTCCGACACCGCGTCCAACATCTCCACCAACAACTCCGCCGGGTCACAACGCGAGGCGACAAGTGTTGTGATTTCTTCAACAACGCCGGTGTAAGAATCAACAAGTGTCGCCGACAATCCCGGCAGGTCGCCGCCGTGTTCCGACAACGCCGCCGCCTGTAACGGCGACAATGGTGTTTGAATTGGAGTGAGTAACTTTTGCATCGCCGGCGGACGATTGTCAAAAGCCGTCTTTAATTCTTCATATAAAATGCGTTCATGGGCGGCATGCATGTCTATCACCACCAAACCGTCTTTGTTTTCCGCAATGATGTAAATGTCATGGAGTTGTCCCAACGCCCGTCCCAATGGTTCTTCGCCAAACAACGGTTTTGGCTCGGTTTCATGTTTCCAATTGTCCATGTCGCCAAACATGTCACGCCATGTTTGCATCGCCTGTTGTGATGTTGCTCCCATATTGTCAACAAGGGAGGCGGGTGAGTTTGTGCCGCCGGTTAAGTTCATGGAAGCGGGATTAGAGTTGGAATTAGAGTTGGAATTGGAGGACGCGGGAATGACATGTGATGACGGCGGCGGTAGTGAATCACCGCGCAACGGCGCGCCCAACGGTGCGGACATCGCTTTGCCCACCGCACGGCGGACAAAATCAAAAACCGCGCGCGGTTCCATAAATCGGACTTCCAACTTCGCCGGATGTGTGTTAATGTCAATTAAAGACGGCGGCAAACTCAAAAACAACGCATAACCGGGTTCGCCGTCATGAGACATCGTCCGCAAGCCTTCGGCAACCGCACGATATAATAAACGGTCGCGAACAAATCTCCCGTTAACATAAAAAAACCGTCCGATGTTTCGAGCACTTGCGCCCAATCTGGGTGAAAACATATCTCCCTCAATTGTAAAATCGCCGGCGGAGTCGGAAACCGTAATTGTGTTGTCTTGGAGTTTCGGAAATATAGCCGTTAATCTCGCCGTGAGTGAATCCGACTTTGACAGGTTTAATCTCTCCCGGGAATTAACATGAAAAATGAATTCAACTTCGGGAGCCGACAACGCCGCAACAATCACCGCGTTCGTGCAATGTGCCGCTTCGGTTGTCGCCGCACGTAGAAACCGCCGCCGTCCCGGAAAGTCCGCAAACAATCCGCGTGCCTCCACCAAAGTGCCGGGCGACATCGGTTGTGGCTTTGGCGCGGGCGACTCCGGCGTGTAGGTGTGTCCGTGAGGGGAGTCCGCCGTGCGACTCGACAATGACAACGACGACACCGCCGACAATGACGCCAACGCCTCGCCGCGAAAACCAAAAGTCATGACACTGGTGAATTCCTCCTCGCTGATTATCTTGCTGGTTGCATGATGCATTAACGCCTTCGGCAAGTCCTCCGCGACAATTCCATCTCCGTCATCGCTTACCGACAACAATCCCGCTCCGCCGTCTTCTATGTTAATCTCCAAACGCCGCGCGTGTGCGTCCAGGGCGTTTTCTATTAACTCTTTTAACGCCGCTGACGGACGTTCAATTACCTCCCCCGCGGCGACCTTCCCCGCAACCGCCGGCGACAAGGGAAGAATGCGGCGATTCATTCGCTGACTTCATAGCGCTCGTGATACTGCTGAACGCCGTTGGCTATGGCTTTTGCCATGCGTAACTGAAATCCCTCATCTCGAAGTTTCTTTTCCTCCTCCGGATTGCTGATGAACGCCGTCTCAACCAACACCGAGGGAATTGACAGTGACTTAAGAACCGCAAAACCCGCCGACTCCACATGCTTTTTGTGAAGGCGGTTTATCTTTCCCGCCTCCGCAAGAATCAACTCCCCAAGCCGCCGCGAGGCGCGGTCTTTGCCGTCTTGAAAGAAAGCCGGCAGGGCGGCGCTTAATTGAGGGTCTGTCGCTGAACCTCCGACAATGTCGGCAAGATTTGCATGATGCGCCAAACGCTTTGCGAACTTGGAACTCGCACCTCGCTGGGATAGAATGAATACTGATGAACCGCGCGCCTTGGGTGAAACAACAGAATCAGCATGCAATGAAATAAAGGCGTCCGCGCCCAAACGATGTGCTGTTATAACTCGCTGTGCCAGGGGTAAAAATCGGTCGTCTGTGCGGGTTAATGCCGCTCGCATGCCGGGACGACTGTTGATTTCTTTTTGTAACTTATGACAGATGGAAAGTACGATGTTTTTTTCATATATGTTGTTGCGACTGACCGCGCCCGGATCTTCGCCGCCGTGTCCCGGATCTATCACCACCAAAAAATCTTCGGCGGGGGCGACTCCTCCAAACGACTCTATCAACGCCAACAACGGGTCGGGCGCGTTTTGTGGGGAGATGTCCATGATAAGACGGTGTGCATAATCACCAACCGGCTGTAATGCCCGAACTTCATAACGAACACTTTCGCGAATGTCAAAAACCAGTCGCAACGTCTCCGAGTTTCGCCGCGCCGCGCGTAAGGCATGTAAATAACCCGCATCGCGCAAGTCCGCGCCGTTTAACCCGCTGACATCGTTTTTGCCGTCCGTAATGTCCAACACCAGTCTTTCGGGATTTTGCAGACTCAAAATGCGGTATTCCACCTTCGCAGGCGTCTCTATTACAAGCCGTGTTTGTTCCGCCGTCGGCCAGAGACGGGACTTAAAATCATCGCCGGCGTAAGAGACGGCGGAGATGAGAATCGCCGCTAACGCAAAAACGCGGACAAACATTCTCCACCTCGCGCACTCTTGGCGTCAAAAGACAAACGCCGACCGTCCGTCATAAACTCAAACGACAATAAAATGTCCGCAGACGGCAGGTCGGCGGCGCGTTCCGGCCATTCAACCAAACACAATGCGTCTTCTTGAGTTAACTCCAACAAGTCCTCCGGTAAAAGAGAACCCTGCGGAAGACGAAACAAATCCAAATGATGAACCGTCATCGCCGCCGGTGTGTGTGATATCGCCATCGGAAAACTCGGACTGGGCGCGTTTGTTCCTCCCAGTGCCTTGATTAACGCGCGAGCCCATAATGTCTTGCCCGCGCCGAGTTCTCCGCGCAAATGAATGTGCAACGGCAAAGACGACAATGCGCCCGCAAACCGGCGGGCAACAGCGGCGGTTTGTGAAGGACGAGTTGTCAGATGTTCAAGCATCGCGGCGAAAACGACCGGCAACCGGCATGCGCCAGTCTCTTCCAAAAGCGCGGCGGGTGATTTTGGGTCCGATGGCGCCTTGCCGCCGTTTGTGTTCTCCCGCCGCCAATAAGTTTAAGAATGTCTCGGCAATGTCATCACCGACTTTCGGCGCCCACTCATCGCGAGGACGTCCGTCTTCAACATGCGCTTCAATTGCCGCGTCTATCTGCTCGTAGGGCGGGAGTGTCTGTTGGTCGGTTTGATTGTCGCGTAACTCGGCGGACGGCGCGCGGGTAATGACGCGGGAGGGAATAACTTCAGTTTGCGCGTTGCGATGTTTGCACAACTCCCAAACTCGCGTTTTAGAAACATCTTTTAACGGCGCAAAACCGCCGCACATGTCGCCGTATAAAGTCGCATAACCACATGCCAACTCACTCTTGTTCCCGGTCGCCAACAACAACAACCCGCGATTGTTCGCCAACGCCATTAATAACTGTCCGCGCAAGCGTGCTTGGACGTTTTCCAGAGTCACATCATTCCGGCGTTCGTGTAAATGCGGTGATAGAGCGGCATATACCGCGTCCATTAACGGGTCTATGGAAATGGTTAAGAGTTCCGCGCCAATGTTTGCGGCGGTGGCGGTGGCATCTTCAAGACTCGCCGATGATGTGTGACGGGACGGCATCATCACCGCTAAAACATGCTTCCCTCCCAATGCATCCGCCGCCGCCGCCGCGGTTAATGCGGAATCCACGCCGCCGGAGAGTCCCAATACCACGCCGCCAAAACCGGTTTTGGCGACATAATCACGTATGCCCATCTTTAAAGCTTCATAAGCCGCCGCCGATGATGACGGGTAGGGCGAGTCATCCATAAGATTGTCGTTTTCGGCGAACGCCGGCAGTTGTTGTTTCACATCGCCTTTTGCATCCATGACAAAAGACGCGCCGTCAAAGATTAATTCATCCTGTCCGCCCAACAAGTTGCAATAAAAAAGACCTCCGCCGCTTGCTTGACAAAACCGCGCCGCCATGTCGGTTCTCTCCCGGTGTTTGCCCAGGTGAAAAGGAGATGCGTTTAATGACAACGTCCAGCCGACTTTCTTTTCCGCGACTTGTTCCGCTTGTTTCGGCTCCCACACATCCGCGCATATTTGCACCGCAAAAGAGTCTCCGCCGGCTTCAAACACCAGCGGCTCATTTGCACCTGAATGAAAATAACGCCGTTCATCAAAGACGGAATAGTTGGGCAGAAAAACTTTTTTATAAACGTGTTCCACGCGCCCGTTTCGCACCAGCGCCGCCGCGTCATATAAGTCGCCGTTTTCACGCCATGGAAGTCCGATAAGCAAAGGCAGAGACGGCGCCTGCGCCGCCAGTGAATGTAATTCGCGCATGGCGGATTCAACAAACGCGGCGTCGTGCAGCATGTCTTCGGGACAATAACCGGTTAATGCGAGTTCGGGAGACACCATGACCGAGGCGTTTTGTTGACTTGCTTTTTGTGCGGATTCCAAGAGTATGCGCCGATTGCCGTCCAAATCTCCAACGACAAAATTGTTTTGCGCCAGATAGGCCGGCGGCGGGGTCATGAAATAAATTCGGAAAACCAGGGCTGTCCGCGGACACGTTCAAAATCGGGCGCATCGCGCAGTGATTCTTTGTCCAGGGTGCCGGATTCATCGGATCTCTTCAGCCATGTACGGCATTGTTCGGACTCTCCGGCGATGGCGTACAAAGTCGCCAATGGAAATTGAAAACGCTTCGGAGAGATGGCATGACCCGCCAAAAACTTGTCAATCGCCGCGTGGTAATAAGACTCGCGTTGTTCTTCGGGCATGAGCATGGCTTTGTCCACCAATGCGATTCCCCAGTTGAAATACAGGGCGTCACAGGTTTTATGTTCCTGCGCCTTGGCGTAATGCGAGAGTGCGCGGTCTCTAAGACGCTTTTGTCGCCAAAAGTTTTTGGGTCGTGTTGCGTTTTCCAGACACACTTCCGCCTGTTTGATATAGTGCCACATGACGGCTTCGGGGTCATTAAAGTCAATTGCCTTCCCTTTGCCGTTTTGTCCTCGCTTGAAGTTTGTTTTTTCTTTAGCCGCGGTGGTCGCGGAACGGAACGCGCCAAGAGTGCGGTTCAACGCATTGATTGCGCGGTCTTTTTTAATCGTGAGGTCTTCTTGCGCCGGTGCGGGAGACGAGCCGTTGCTGGACGGTGTTTGTGACTCCGTTTTGGCGGGTTTTGTTGCACCGTTTGTCGGAGCGGATGCAATTTTGTTTGTGGATTTGTGATTCGCGATAATTTTAGATGCAGTTTGCAACTCTTCGGAGGGTTTTGCCGTGGGAATGCCGCCGTTTGTCGCAGGCGCGGCGGATTGGGCGGCGATAGTCGGTTGTACTGTCGGTTTCTTATCCGGAGTTGTTTGTGGTGTGACAGGTTTGTTCACGGCGGACAGAGTTTGCGGAGTGACGGGTTTGGCAATTGCTCCCGGAGTTGTCGGTTTCTTATCCGGAGTTGTTTGTGGCGCGACAGGTTTGTTCACGGCGGGCGGAGTTTGCGGAGTTGCGGGTTTGGCAATTGCTCCCGGAATTGTCGGAGTTTTGCCCGGAGCGGTTTGTGGTGCAACAGGTTTATTCGCGGCGGGAGTTTGAACAGTCGCGGGTTTAACAATTGTCACCGGAGGAGTCGCCGGCGTTTGCACAGAGGCGGGTTTGACAATAACCGGTTTTGTACTAACAGACTGCGGAACCGGAATCGGCGTTTGCGAAGACGCAGACGGCGCAATGGGCTGGGGATTGTCCGGCGTGCCGCTTAATGACTGAACCGCAGAAGGCACATGCGGCGCGGTCGGCATTGAATCAACGGGAATGTCCGTCAAACGGGAAACCACCGCAAACTCGGCGTAATACTGACGGGCGAGTTTGGCATGCTGAGCCTTGGATTGCTGAGAACCGACAACGCCGGCAATTTGAGCATGAACATTCGCCAAATGAAACAATATAAACGGGTCTTCAGAATCAAACTCGCGGATTTGCTCCAACGCCGCAACCGCCGACTCCCATCGTTTTTCATACTCTGCAACAAGCGCCAGCGCCATGCAGTGCAGTGACACCGGCAAATCCGGTGACTGTAAAAATTGTTGAACACGTCCCATGTCATTCGGAGAAGGTGTCCGGTCCCAAAAACATCTAAGTTGATGTCTTAAAAAATGAGAGATGCGCAGGAACTCCGTCTCCGGACGCGCCAACTCGCGGCGAATGTCATTAACCAACAACTCCGCCTCGCGAGTCGTGCGGGAAAGTCGCTCGGCGGCAAGACGGTTTTGTGCGCGCTGATGACTCACGACCAGGATTAACACCAGCGCCGCCGACAATCCAAAAATCAACAAAATCCGGTCTATGTTTTGGTCAAGCGCCGTGATTTGCGACTCCACATCTTCAACCCGACGAAGCTTTAAGACCTCCTGCTGCTCAACATGACGCTGGAGGTCGTTGAGCTTGTCTTGTATCTCTGATTCCGGCGCCGATGATGACGGCGCGGGGGACTCCTGAGCGGCGGCGACGGCGCATAAAAACGCCGTCAACAAAATTCCCAAACAGCGTTTAACGGTAAGGCGCATCTTCCCGGCGGGCGGCGGCTATTTCGGACTCGTAGGCATCGCCGACTGCGAGCAACATGTCTTTGGTGTAATACAAATCGCCGCGGCGTCCGCCGTAATATTCCAACACATGCGTCTCCACTATCGCATCAACCGGACACGCCTCCTCACACATCCCGCAAAAAATACACTTTGTCAAATCAATGTCGTAACGTGTCGTGCGCCGCGAACCATCATCTCGCTGCTCTGATTCAATGTGAATCGCCAACGCCGGACACACCGCCTCGCACAACTTGCATGCAATACAACGCTCTTCGCCGTTGGGATAACGACGCAGTGCATGCAAACCGCGAAAACGACGACTGCGCGGTGTTTTCTCTTCGGGAAACTGTACGGTTATCTTCGGACGGAACATCTGACGGAACGTTAACATCAAGCCCCGACAAAGCTCAATTAATAAAAATGGAGACAATGCACGCAACACCGCCAACCCCCATCGCCGTCCGCGAGAGGTGAATGATGCCAGAGCGGATGTCTCTCCGCGTATGTCTGAATTGTCCATAAGCAATATTTTAACGCAAAAAACCCCCAAATTGTGCGGTTTTTCGGTAATTTTCGGCATAATTCTTCCATCTTATGCAAAAAATACCTCAAAATGACTTGAAATGTGGGGTAAGCGGGCTTATAATTCGCATGATTGAGAACCTCGTTGGAGGTTTCATGTTGGAGATTTTATGACAGCGATGACCACCATGCCAGAGTTTTTTCCAGTATCGTCCGGTGACGGATATGCTGGTTACGTTCGCGCCGTAGAGGCGATACCGGCCGTTAGTGAAGAGGAAGAAAAACAACTCATCGCCGATTATCATCAAAATGATGATGTTGAAGCGGCAAGACGACTCGCACTCGGACATCTGAGATTGGTGGTTGCCATTGTCCGCGGGTATAACGGTTATGGTTTGGACTCCGCCGACTTGGCGCAGGAAGGCAACATCGGACTTCTAAAAGCGATTAAGAAATTCAACCCCGAAAAAGGCGCAAGATTGGCAACGTTTGCGACTTACTGGATTCGCGCTGAGATTCACAACTTCATCATGCGCAACTGGCGGATTGTTAAAATCGCCACCACCAAGGCACAACGCAAATTGTTTTTTAACATGCGGAAGTTGTTTGAACAAGGCAAAGACAGTGCGCCAAGAGACGCCGCGAAAGTTGCCGAGGAGCTGGGCGTGCGAACTGAAGATGTGCGCGATATGCGCGCTCGCATTCGCAACACCAACAGCATTGCCCTGAGCATGGAAAATGATGAAGGCGAACAAATCGGCGCCGATGTTGAATTGTCCGCCAACACTGAAACTTCCGACCCGGAATCGATTCTCATTGAACAACAAACCGGCGAAGACGGCATCCGCGGACTCGGCGCGGCGTTGAAATCACTGGATGAACGCGGACGCGCGATTATTCACGCCCGGCGGTTGTCCGAACCTCCCGAGACACTGCAAACTCTCGGAAAACGGCTCGGCGTCTCCGCTGAAAGAGTGCGACAGTTGGAAACTCGCGCGATGGAACAACTCCGCCGCCACATGCTCGCCTGAATGCCGCTCCAATTGGTTCTGGCGCGACACGGTCAAAGCGAATGGAACAAACAAAATCGTTTTACCGGATGGGAAGACCCGCCGCTTACCGATAAAGGTCGTGCTGAAGCCGTTGCCACGGCGCAAATATTACAATCTCAAAACGCCGTCTTTGATGTCGCTTTTACCTCTTATTTAAGACGGGCGGCGGAAACTCTGTGGCTTGTCCAACAACACTTGGAAATGACCTGGATTCCCGTGAACACCGATTGGCGGTTGAATGAACGACACTACGGCGCGCTGCAGGGCGAAACTAAGACAGTCGCAGCGCAACAATACGGCGAAGAACAAGTCCATAAATGGCGGCGTGGATATGACTCGCGCCCGCCCAAAGGTGGCGGGGCTTTTGCTCCCGATGAGCGGTATGCCAACATAACAGTGCCACAAGGTGAAAGTCTGGCGGATACGAGAGAGCGCGTTTGGCAGTGTTATTGTGAGCGGATTTTGCCACTCTTGGCGGCGGGAAAGCGAGTTTTGATTGTCGCTCACGGGAACTCTTTGCGGGCGTTGATTATGAAACTGGACAATATCTCCGCCGATAATGTCGGAGAACTGGAAATACCCACCGGCGGAGCGGTCGTCTATGATGTCGCCGATGACGGCACTCCGCGCCCGCCATATCGCCATTTGTCGGAATAGGGCTTGTTTTCGCCTTTTGAGAGCGGTTTGGGAGCGGATTTATCACTGATTTCGGGCGGATTAATTGGCGGCGGATTTGACATCCGCCGCTTAATTGGGGTATAATCACTTTCGCTTACTCGCTTATAGAAGAAAGGAGCGCGCCCATGTTTTATCCGATTTCCGCCGTCCAAACACCAGCCGTCACAAGACGACAACCCAAAGCCGCCAGATTCCTCCGCTGGAGTTCGGTCTTTCTGACCGGAATTATCGGCATGTTGGGTGCCGTGGAAACCGCAACTGCCGCCAAAATTGATTGCGATGGTGATGGATTACCAGGAGTAATGACGGTTACGGTCACGCTTCCTTCTATTGGTGAACGATGTTTTGATGAACCATTTGAACAATTTGTTGATAGCCTTGATCCTGATGATGATGGTCAAGGCCGTTATAGCTCTGAGACCTGCAGATCAAGCGGCTGGGATATCATGTATGTTGAAGATAATAGCGACGCAAGGAATATCGCTGAAGTATGCGAAATACGGACATACAGTGATGGTGATGAAAACCTGGAAGAAGGCTTCCGGCAGGGATGTACGGTGCGCCGCGAACCGAATTTTGCGAATGTTAACTATCCGCTGTGCTCGGAGATTTTTGACGGAACGCCCTTCCCGTCAGTACCGGCGGGTTTTAATGAAGCTTATAGTTTTCATAGGTTTAATTCCGACGGCGAACTCATACACGTCCTTCCTTCGCCTTCGGCTTCCACCGGTGAAACCGCAAAAGTGATGGCAGTCGGCGCCGCCGCCATGGTCGGATTTGTCGTCTTTATGCACGGCGGAGGTGCGGAGTCGTTCCATTTTTCACCTCGCGCTGAAATTCGACACGATGACGGATTGAATCATTACGTTTACGGCTCGCGCATGGATTATGCCGCCGATGACTTAACCGGTTATTGGTCGGCGGCGCAAACTCGCACTGACGGCACAAACGGCGACTGGGTTTACGGCTCCGGCGCCGCTTGGACGGGCGATGTTTTTGCCGCGTCTTTCGACAACTCCGCGCGGGGTCTGACATCGGATACGACAATGGCATTGTCCGCTCAAAAACAATTCGGTGTCTGGAAGGTGAACTCCTCCTATTCCGCCGAACTGACAACCAATGAATCCTCAGCCGAATGGACAAACCGACTCAATATCGGCGCAAACGCCGTTTATGACCGATGGATGCTCTCGCCAAACGCCGAACTGGCATGGCAAAATGATGTCAATGACAAAACCGCGCGACTCCGCTTTGACTTGTCGAGGGAGCTGTAAAAGTATCTTTCGCTTTAACAACGGACGGAGATTTGTCGGCTCGCCGCTGAAAGATATAATGAGCGCATGACTGACGTCAAAACAATTTCGCAAAACCTCTGCTTCGGAGGCGTGCAGGGCGTTTATGAATGCTTCTCGCCGGCGACAAATGCAACAATGCGATTCGCCGTGTTCGCGCCGCCGCAGACTAAAAACGCTCCGGTTGTGTGGTGGCTTTCGGGACTCACCTGCAGTGAACAAAACTTTATCACCAAATCCGGCGCACAACGTTATGCCGCCGAAGAAGGCGTTTTTATTGTCGCTCCCGATACCAGCCCCCGTGATACCGGAATTCCCGGTGAAAATGATTCTTATGACTTCGGCAGCGGCGCGGGGTTTTATGTTAATGCCACAGAGGCGCCATGGAACGCACATTATCAAATGTTTTCGCATGTTGTTGAAGAGCTTCCGAATGTTGTCGGGGGACTTTTTCCGGACGCCGACATGTCGCGACAAAGTATTATGGGACACTCCATGGGCGGACACGGCGCATTGATTGTTGCGCTGAAAACGCCCGGAAGGTTTCAAGCTGTGTCGGCTTTTTCGCCTATCTGCAATCTCTCCGGCTGTGAATGGGGACAACGCGCATTGCGATTGTATCTCGGCGACAACGCCGAGTCATGGCGACAATGGGATGCCACAACTTTGATTGAAGACGGACATTCATGTCCGCTTATTGTCGCCGAACAAGGAGAAGCCGATGAGTTTCTCAGCGGCGGACAACTTCGCCCGCAGGCGTTGGAAGCCGTGTGTGCGGAAAAAAACCAACCGCTGGATTTTCGTTATCGCGCCGGATACGACCACAGTTATTATTTCATCGCAGGCTTTATCGGCGAACAAATCGCCCGACATGCCGCCGTTTTGCGCGGCTGACTGTCCGACTTTGTGGTGAAGGACGATTCCGTGTTGTGGACGCCGGATGCGGAAAGACGACGGCACAGTAAAATCGCCGCGTTTGTCAGACATGTTAATGCCGCTCATAATCTAAAACTGCCGCTTGACTATCCTCCAATTTGGGAGTGGTCGGTTGCGGAGTCCAAAACTTTTTGGCATGAAGTTTGGGATTTCTTTGCCGTTGTTGGAGATAAAGGCTCCGGGGAGGTTGTTAATGCGAATGACATGCCCGGCGCGCGGTTTTTTGCGGATGCGAGGTTAAATTTCGCTGAAAATTTATTGCGAAACGCCGATGACCGTCCGGCTTTAATTTCATGGGATGAAAACGGCAGGCGCAAAACAACAAGTCGCGCTGAATTGGCGGCTCAAACTCGCGCATTGGCGGGATGGTTGCGCGCGCAGGGCGTTAAGCCGGGAGACAGTGTTTGCGCGTATATGCCGAATATTCCGGAAACTATCACGGCGTTTTTGGCGGCTTCGTCTGTTGGCGCGGTGTTTTCTTCATGTTCCATGGATTTTGGTCCCGACAGTGTCGTAGAACGGTTTGGACAAACCGCGCCCAAGTTTTTATTCACTGCGGACGGTTATGAGTACAACGGACGTCCGATTGACCGCCGCGCTGAAGTTGAGGAGGTCGCAACACGTTTGCCGTCTTTGGAAAAAGTCGTGCATGTGCCGTATCTCCACGCCGAATACACGCCGACAAAGGGCGTTTTGTGGGCGGAGGCGAAAGCGGAATCGGAGTTTGATGACTTTTGGCGCGGGGAATTTAATGCACCGTTGCTTGCACTTTTTTCCTCCGGCACCACCGGTGTACCGAAGTGTATTGTTCATGCCGCCGGCGGTGTTTTGTTGCAGCATTTGAAGGAGTTGGGACTGCACATGGACATTCGCGCCGGTGAAAGAGCGTTTTATTTCACCACTTGCGGTTGGATGATGTGGAATTGGCTTGTATCGGCATTGGCATTGGAGGCGGCGGTGGTGTTGTATGAAGGCAATCCGTTGTATCCTTCCGCATCGGCATTGTGGAAGATGGCGGAAGCGGAGAAAATTACATTGTTCGGCGCATCGGCGAAGTATTTTGACGCACTGAAACGGACGGAGTCATCACCTAAAACGGAGCATGATTTGTCCGCGTTGCGCACGATTTGTTCCACCGGCTCTCCGCTTTCGCCGGAGGGATTTGATTATATTCACCGTGATATTCATGATGATGTGCAAATTGCGTCCATCTCCGGCGGCACTGACATTGTTTCATGTTTTGCGCTGGGCAATCCGCTGGATTCGGTGCGGCGAGGTGAATTACAAGGACGGGGATTGGGCATGGCGGTGTCGGTTTATGATGAGTCGGGAAAATCAATTGTTGGCGAGCCCGGTGAGTTAGTTTGTGAGTTGCCGTTTCCATGCATGCCTCTTGGTTTTCGCAGTGACCCGGACGGTTCTCGGTATCATGCCGCGTATTTTGATTATTTTCCCGGCGTGTGGCGACATGGTGATTGGGCGACGCTTCATCCGCATGGCGGCATGCAAATTCATGGACGTTCGGATGCGACTCTCAATCCGGGCGGCGTACGAATTGGCACGGCGGAAATTTATCGTCCTGCGGAGTCTCTGCCCGAAGTGGCGGAAGCATTGGCGGTGGGGCAGGAATGGCAAAATGACACGCGGATTGTTTTATTTGTTAAATTAGCGGCGGGGGCGGTGTTGGATGATGAGTTACGCGGGCGGTTGCGGGATGTCATTCGCCGCCGCGCGAGTCCCCGGCATGTACCGGCAAAAATTGTCTCTGTTGCCGACATGCCGCGCACCCGGTCGGGCAAAATTACCGAAATTGCGGTGCGTGAGACCATTCATGGGCGTCCGGTCAATAATCTCGGCGCGCTGGCGAATCCTGAGGTGTTGGAGTACTTTCGCGGGTTGGAGGCATTAGACAAAAATTAACACTCGCGGATATTTTTTTGCGTCAAATTGCACCAAACGCGAAAAAAGGGGATATAATGGAGGTAATTGTTTTTTTCCAAGAGGAGATTGCCATGAAAAACTACGCCAAATTTTTGATGTTCGCGCTTGCTTTGTCGGGCGCATCTTTACCCGCACAAGCCGAAGGCTGCGACACGGTGCGATTTTCCGATGTTGGCTGGACGGACATAACCGCCACCACTGCCGCGACTTCGCTGGTATTGGAGGGTCTTGGATATGACACCGATGTTAAAGTGTTGTCGGTGCCGATTACCTATACTTCGCTCGCCAACAACGACATTGACATATTTTTGGGCAACTGGATGCCGACAATGGAAGGCGATATTGCCAAATATCGCGAAGCCGGCACGGTTGACACGGTTCGTGAAAACCTGGAAGGCGCGAAATACACTTTGGCGACTCTTAAAAAGACCGCCGACAAGGGGTTGAAAGACTTCGGTGATATTTCCAAGTTCCGCGATTCACTGGACGGCAAAATCTACGGCATTGAGCCCGGCAACGACGGCAACCGTTTGATTCAAGACATGATAGACAAAGACGCTTTTGGATTGAAGGGGTTTGAAGTCGTGGAATCATCCGAGCAGGGCATGCTTGCGCAAGCGAAGCGGGCGTCTGACCGTGGTGAAGATGTCGTCTTTTTGGGTTGGGAGCCGCATCCGATGAACGCCAATTTTGACATGGTGTATTTGACCGGTGGCGATGATTATTTCGGACCTGACTTGGGCGGAGCAACGGTATTTACCAACACTCGCGCGGGTTATGCGGACGAATGCAAAAATGTCGGAGCGCTTCTTAACAATCTCAAGTTCACATTGGCGATGGAAAACGAGATTATGGGCGCGATTCTCAACGATGAGAAAGAGCCGAATGACGCCGCGAAGGCGTGGTTAAAGGCCAATTCGGACATTTTGGACGGTTGGTTGAAAGGCGTAAAGACAAAAGACGGCGGCAACGGACTGTCGGCGGTCAAAAAGTCTCTCGGCATATAATATGTCGGGGCGCCATGTTGCGCTGTTCATGATTGCGGTGAAGGGCGCCTGAGCCGCCCCCGCGCCTTATTGGCGCGGCATCTGCCAGAATGGAACAACTCACGGAATGGCTGACCGGTTATAAACTGCCGCTGGGACGCGGCGCAAAATTGGTCATTGACTTTCTGACCGAACATGCGGCGGCGGTGTTTGACGGCATTGCGGCGGTGTTGGGCGGCGTCATAGACGGGTTACTTTGGCTTTTACAAACGCCGCCGCCGTTGTTATTGGTGGCGGTTGTCGCCATTGCCGCACATCTCGCACACCGTAAAACGCCGCTGACTGTTTTTGTCGTTGCGGGGTTGTTGTTAATCATTAATCAAGGATATTGGGAGCAGACAACCGGCACTTTGGCGTTGGTATTGGCGTCGGCGACGCTTTGCATGGCGATAGGCGTGCCGGTGGGCATTGCCGCGGCTCATCGGGAATGGTTGTATTCGGCGATTCGTCCGGTGTTGGACCTTATGCAAACGATACCGACTTTTGTTTATTTAATACCCGCGCTGGTGTTGTTTGGACTTGGCGAAGTCCCGGGACTTATCGCCACGGTGATTTTCGCCATTGCCGCGCCGATTCGTCTGACGCATTTGGGAGTGTCATCCGCGCCCAAGACATTGTTGGAGGCGGGAGAGGCGTTTGGTTGTTCGTCATGGCAGTTGTTGGTAAAAGTGGAGTTGCCTCATGCGTTGCCGCAAATTATGGCGGGTTTTACGCAGACGATAATGTTGTCATTGTCGATGGTGGTGATTGCGGCGATGGTCGGCGCGCCCGGACTCGGCGTACCGATTTTGCGCGCGATTAATACCGTCAATGTGGCGAAGGGATTTGAAGCGGGTTTTGCGATTGTCATCATCGCCATTATCTTGGACCGCGTGTTTCGCGTGCGCGAAGCGCCGACACGGTAGGCTTGCGAGTTTTAATGCTACAATATTCTTATGCGTATTTTACGGCAAGTCATGGAAATTTGGCGGTTGAATGTCGCGCGTTGTCGTTGAATTAGACAAAGTTTGCATTGTTT
>JAWONR010000007.1:0-13673 GCA_033865115.1 Candidatus Persebacter sydneyensis
CGCAAAACCGCCCAACTCCGCACTTACGCGAGCATGAACAGGCTCGGCGGGCTCCGATTATTAGAGAGATGGCTCCTATTATTAGGAGAGTGGGCGCCGGTTATTAGAGAGAGGACTCCTATTATTAGAGAGTGGGCTCCGGTTATTAGAGATGCAAAATTGTTGGGATTTGTCGCCGGGCGCGCATGTTGCGACATGAAGACCAATATCAAACACATCTGACGCGGTCATTGATGTCCGAAGAAATAGAAGCATGGCAACTGGACATACAAACCAATGATACATGACTTTTTAGCACCTTGGAACTTTATTCGGGCATTTTTGGGAAGTTTGGAACTTTAACCAGTCCCGCGCCCTTAGTCGTCTCTGTCATTCGTCTCTGTGGGGTTTGATATAATGGCGTAATTCCATGACCGCCCCCGCCAACTATCCTTTCGCCGATGTGGAAGCCGAAACCCAAAAACAATGGGCGGAATGCTCCATATTCGCCGCCGATGAAAAACACAAAGGCGACAAATATTACTGTCTGTCCATGTTTCCCTATCCTTCCGGACGACTGCACATGGGACACATGCGCAACTACGCCATCGGCGACATGGTCGCCCGTCACAGGAGAATGTGCGGCGACAATGTTTTGCAGCCGCTGGGATGGGACGCCTTTGGACTTCCCGCCGAAAACGCCGCGATTGACAACAACATCCCGCCCGCACAATGGACGCGCCGTAATATTGATGAAATGCGCGCACAACTTAAACGACTCGGACTCGCCATTGACTGGCGGCGGGAACACGCGACCTGCGACCCCGATTATTATCACTGGGAACAATTGTTGTTTGTCAGAATGTTTAAAGAAGGACTGGTTTATAAGAAAAAAGCCGCCGTTAATTGGGACCCGGTTGACAACACCGTTCTCGCCAATGAACAAGTCATAGACGGACGAGGTTGGCGCTCCGGCGCGCCGGTGGAACGGCGTGAGATTCCCATGTATTTTATGAACATCACCCGATATGCCGATGAACTCCTGCAAGAGTTGGACAATCTGCCGGGCTGGCCTGAAAATGTTAAAACCATGCAGCGTAATTGGATAGGACGTTCCACCGGTGCGCGTGTCTTTTTGCCGGTGGAGGGCAAAGACGCCGCTTTGGAATGTTGGTCGACACGTCCGGATACTCTGTTTGGCGCGACTTTTTGCGCCATCGCGCCCGAACATCCATTGGCGGCGGAATGCGCAAAAACAGACGACAAACTCGCGGCGTTTATCGCCGACTGTCGGAAACTCGCCGTCAGTGAGGAAGCATTGGAAAAAACCGAAAAACGAGGTTATGACACCGGATTGCACGCAAGACATCCGTTTGATTCGGAAAGACGAATGCCGATTTATGTCGCAAATTTCATTCTGGCTCAATACGGCACCGGCGCGATTTATGGATGTCCCGCACACGACCAACGTGACTTGGACTTTGCCCGCGCGGAAGATTTGCCGGTGATTCCCGTGGTGTTGCCGCACGGACAAACGGCGGAAGATTTTGTTGTTGAGGATGTCGCGCATACCGGTGAAGGAACGATGTTTAACTCCGAGTTCTTAAACGGCATGGCACAACAAGAAGCCATTCCACGAGCCATTGAAGAGTTGGAAAAGGTTGAACGAGGATGCGCAGAAGTTCAATATCGTCTTCGTGACTGGGGTGTTTCTCGACAACGCTATTGGGGATGTCCGATTCCGATTGTTCATTGTGAGAAATGCGGCGACGTGCCGGCGGACGAAAAAGACCTGCCGGTGGTGTTGCCGGAGGACGCCGTCATAGACGGTCGCGGCTCTCCACTTGCCAAAATGGAGTCGTTTGTGAAATGTGAATGTCCAAAATGCGGACAACCGGCGAAAAGAGAAACCGATACGCTTGACACTTTTTTTGAATCGTCATGGTATTTCGCGCGTTTTGCATGTCATGACTGTGAAGACGGGATGGTTGATTCACGCGCCGAATATTGGATGCCGGTTGACCGTTATGTCGGCGGCATAGAACATGCATGTTTGCATTTGTTATATGCGCGGTTTTTTCACAAACTTATGCGGGACGCCGGAATGTATCCCAAAACACCGCGTTATAGCGAGCCGTTCGCCAATTTGTTGTGTCAGGGCATGGTGTTGAACAACGCGTTTTATCGCGAACACAACGGCGCGCGTGAATGGATCTCGACCGCCGCGGTCACGCCAAAAACAGACGACAAAGGCAGAGTTGTCGGCGGCACTGATGACAAGGGCGGTGATGTTAGTTATGCAGGACGGGTGAAAATGTCCAAGTCCTCCAATAACGGCGTTGACCCGGAAAAACTCATCGCCGAATACGGCGCGGATACGGCGCGACTGTTTATTTTATTCGCCGCTCCGCCCGAACAATCTCTGGACTGGTCGGATGAAGGCGTGCGCGGTTGTTCACGTTTTCTTAACCGACTCTGGTCATGCGTGGCGGGGGACGGACTCCGACAATGGCGAAAAACACTGCAACAAAACGCCGCTCAAACACCGGCGGACGACAACTCACAAGTTGAAGAATCCATTGAACAAACACGGCTGCGGTTGCATGAAATTCTCGCGAAGGCGGATTACGACATGCAACGGTTGAGGTTTAACAATATTCCCTCCGCCGCGATGCGCATGCTTAATGAAATTACAGACGCCGCGCAGGAATGGCAAACACGCGCGCGCGGCAATACCGCCGCCGCCGCCGAACAATTGTTGAATGAAGGCGTTTCCATCATATTGCGACTTCTCGCGCCGGCGGTGCCGCATATCACTCAGGCACTGTGGCGGGAGGCGGGACTAAATACCGAATGTGAGTTGATCGCCAATGCGCCATGGCCGGTCGCCGACAAACAAATTTTGGCGGCGCGACAAAAAGTGTCGGTTATCGCGCAAGTTAACGGCAAAAAACGAGGTGAAATCAGCATCGCCGCCGATGCGTCTCAGTCGGAAGCCGAAAACGCCGCGCGTGAAGATGAATCCGTCGCACGTGCGCTTGCACGAGGAACGGTGAGAAAGGTGATTTTTGTGCCCGGACGGATTATTAACTTTGTCGTCTCCGATGCGAGTTGATTCAACAAACATGCGCGGTTTTAACTTCAACTTCAATTTAAATCTCAACATGTTAAACATGTTAATCATGCGGAGCGGGGCGGTTTCGGTCTTTTTATTGACGGCTTGTGCCGCGCCGTTGTTGCCGCCGCCGGTGCAGGTGCAAGCCGATGCGCGATTGTCCCGGGCGGCGATGGAGATTCTGCCGGCGGGAGACGCCACCGCGCCGATGTTGTATTTGCAGGAAAGAATCGGAGACAATATTGAATCACTCGCTCCGGACGGCACGGCAAGCACTTATAAAATCACTTATACCCTGGTGTTTCGATTAAACAATGACGAACCGAGTAATATTGACGTGGAACAAGTGGTGCCGGTGGATGAATCACGTTATCTCGCCGGAAGACGAGCGCGCGAAGAGGCAACGGAAAGACTGAGATTGGAGGCACTGCGACAAATGCGCTCACTTTTGGCGGCGGACTTCGCGGAAAACTAATGCCAGACCCGGTTGCCGACTTTATCTCCCGCCTGCCCGAAAAACCGGGCGGCGTGTATGTGTTAATGGGCGAAGAAGCACAATTGATTGAAGAAGCCCGTGAGGCAATTCGCATCGCTTGTGGGACTCGTCCGGTGGAACGCGCCGGTTTGGATGCGCTGGGAAATCCGGATTCTCCCGATTCACAAATTGTACATGACCGCGGCGGTGAATTGTTTGGCGGCGGCGGAGCGGCGTCTCATCCCGCTCGAAGACAAGGACGCGACCGCCGGAAGAGTGATACTCCGCCGACAAAAGACGCCGCCATGCATCGCAGCGGGAAAGAACGCCGGTGCAGTGGCGCCTCGGTTTATGAAGTTATCGGACACGGCAAACCGCCCGAAGATTCACTCACCGCATTGCATAAACTTGTGCGCCGATTGACTTCCGCCGATGTGTTGACGGTGGCGATTTACGGCATGGAAAACCGTCATTTGTCGCGCGACCGTAAAGGTTATAAAACCGCATGGGTGCGTGACTTGTCCACCGCCGGTGAGTTGATTCCCGCCCGTTCACTGTCCGCCGCCGATGCCGAATGGTGGTGCCGGCGATGGGTGAAAGAGTGGAAAATGACCGTGTCTGAAGACGGTGTTAAATGGCTGGCGGCGAATACCGAAGGCAATCTCGCCGCCGCCAAACAGTGTTTGTATAAAATGCTGTTTTTTGATGAACAAACTGAAAAAGACGATGTTGAACAAATGGCGGCAATATTGTCCGGACGTCCGCGCTCCAATATTTTTCAGTTAATAGATGCGGCACTCGCCGGACAAGGCAAAAAAACCATCTCTATTCTCAACATCCTTTTTGAAGTGGATGAGCCGCCGCCGCTGATTGTTTGGGCTCTCGGCAACGCCGCTTCCGGGATTTTGGCGGCAAAACGAGGCGGTTATCCGCTCGCCATGTCTCAAAATGCAGTGAAACAAGCCCGCGAAGTCGCCAATCGCGCCTCTGAATCCGCCATCCTTGAAGTCATTCATCGTGCCGCTTATGCCGACCGTATCGTCAAAGGCGTGGATGTCGGGGATGTTAAAATCGCCCTCACCGATGTCGCCGCCGGGCTCGCATGTCTTCGGAGAGGTGCTAAAATTCCAACGCCAGCCTTGCAATATCGCGATTTGGACATAGAATAATATATGCCGCGTGTATAATTTCAACAACCCCATGGCAAACTCCACCGCTAAAAGACCGATTGTAAAAAAGAAAACTCCCGCAAAACTCACAAAAGCGAGGATTCCTACTCCCGCACGTGTCGCCGCCGATGTCGCCACTGCCGCTGTTGCCGCGTCCGCCGTCATTGCGCGCGCGACAATCAAACAAAAAAATGTGTTTTTGCGCGCGATGGCGACTCAACTCCAAAAACAGGAGAAAACAGTGCTCGCCGCCAATCTACGAGATATAAAAGACGCCAAAGGACTGTCGGATTCACTGACAGACCGTCTGTTGTTGACTCCAGCCCGTATGCGTGATATGAGAGTCGGAATGAAAACAGTCGCGGAGTTGCCCGACCCGCTTGGGGAAACCGGTGAATTCAACTCCCGCCCGTCCGGGATTCAAGTCGGAAAGATGCGCGTGCCGCTGGGAGTAATATTGGCGATTTATGAATCACGTCCGAATGTGACCGCCGACATTGCCGCGCTGGCGATTAAAGCCGGCAACGCGGTGATTTTACGCGGCGGCGGAGAAGCGCGACACAGTAACGCCGCCATCGGTCAGTGTCTGGCGGATGCATTGGCAACGGCAAAACTTCCGCCGACAACGGCGCAAGTGATTACCGACACACGGCGGACAATTGTCGGCGCATTGTTGGCTCGTGATGAGATTGATTTGGCGGTGCCGCGCGGCGGTCGCGGATTGATTGAACATGTCAGTCAATTCGCCCGTATGCCGGTTCTTAAACACTTGGACGGCAATTGTCATGTTTATGTTGATTCCGCCGCCGATTTGGACATGGCACAAACCATTGTCATTAACGCCAAAACACGGCGTTATGGTGTTTGTTCCGCCGCTGAGAGTTTGTTGATTCATCGCAGTGTCGCCGCCGCGTTTTTGCCGCCGCTCGCCAGGGCGTTTTTGGCTCGCGGTGTTGAAATGCGCGGATGTGCAAAGACGCGCGCGCTGGTTTCCGAATGTCTGCCGGCGAATGAAGCGGACTTTCGCGCCGAATATTTGGCGCCGATTATCAGCGTTAAAATTGTTGATTCACCGGATGAAGCCATCTCTCACATTAACCGTTATGGTTCCGCGCACACCGACGCCGTGGTGACCGGCAACGAAAAGACCGCACGCAAGTTTCTGCGCGAAGTGGATTCCAGTTCCGTCATGTTAAACGCATCAACCGCCTTTGCGGACGGAGGTGAATATGGACTGGGCGCGGAGGTGGGGATTTCCACGGGCAAGTTTCATGCGCGCGGACCGGTGGGACTGGTCGGACTGACATGCGAAAAATATGTCGTTATTGGGAGCGGCAGCGTCCGCGCATAGGCGTCCAATGGAAGTTTTAATTTTGGGATGCGGACGCGTCGGCGGAGAAACCGCCAAGGCGCTGGTTAACAACCGCTGCAATGTCACCGTGGTGGACAGTGACATTAAACAGCTGTTGGAGCTGCAGTATCTTTATGACCTGCGCGTTGTTCATGGGAATGCCTCCGACCCGTCGGTGTTGCGCCGCGCCGGCGGTGAGAACGCCGAGATTGTCATTGCCGTCACCGCGAATGACGAAGTTAATCTTGTCGCCTGTCGTTTGTGTTCATTAATGTTTCAAACGCCGAAGAAAATCGCCCGTTTGCGAAACAGCGCGCTTAATACGCCGGAGATCGCAAGTCATGACGGATTTGGCGTTGACCATATTTTTTCACCGGAACAAATTGTCGCCGATAATATTTGCGATACGATAAGACATCCGGGATGTTTGTCGGTTTACAAGTTTTCCGACCACAGTGTCACGCTGGCGACGGTGCGGATTGCCTCCGGCGGTGAAATGGCGGGAGAGACCATAGACAGCATCCGCCGCGCCTGTCCGGACATTGATTTTCGGGTTGTCGCCGTTCATCGGGACGGCAACATACAAACGCCGTCGGGAGAGACGCGTTTGTTTGTGGGAGATGAAATCTCCGTCATCATCGCCGAAGGCGGACTGGATACGTTGTTGCCGCTTTTGGCGGGCGGCGGCTCTTATGACAATGTGTTTATCGCCGGTGGCGGCAACATCGGTGAACGGGTTGCGCGTCAAATTATCAAAACCAGCCGGGTGAAAATCATAGAGGCCTCACAGGAAAGATGCGCCGATTTGACCGCTTCATTGGATTCGGCCTTGGTCATTAAGGGAGGCGCTTCCGATGAACACATGTTGCGCGAAGAAAACATTGCCGACACTGATGTTTATTGCGCCTTGACCAATGACGACAAGGAAAATATTTTGTCATCCATGCTTGCGAAGCGAATGGGCGCGCGGCGTAATATTGTTTTGGTCAATCGCGCCTCTTACGCCGGGATTCTTGTTCGACTGTTGGATAACGTCGTCTCTCCCGCGGAGATTTCCATCGGTGCGATATTGGCGCATATTCGCGCGGGCGATGTCGGAGTCGTTCATTCCCTGCACCACGGCAAGGCGGAAGTCATAGAAGCCGCCGTACACGGCACGATGACCAACTCTGAAGTTGTTGGACGCACGGTCGGCGAGATTGAATGGCCTGAAAACACGACTCCCGGCGCGTTGGTGCGCGATGAGCGCATGATTATCGCGCATGACACTGCGAAGTTGCAGGACGGCGACCGGTTGATTGTCTTTGTCGCCGGAGGAAAAGCCATGCGCAAACTCAGCAAGATGCTGCAAGTCGGCGTCAGTTACTTTTAGCGCGTCATTATGCTCCGCTTTTTAGGATTGTTGGAGCGGCTGGGCAAAGTCGCGGTTTTTTTCGGCGTTTTAATGTCTCTACCCGCTTTTGTTTCGTGGTGGTATGAAGACGGTTTGGCGTCCGTCTATTTAAATCACGCCGGACAAACGGCGGCGGGAGGTGCTTTATTCGCGCTCGCCGGCAGACTGCGCCGGAGTCCGCGACTTGGATTGCGGGACGGTTTTTTGTTGGTTATTTTAATTTGGACATTGTTGCCGGCGTTGGCGGCGGCGCCGTTAATGTCGGTTTTGCCTGAATTGTCCTTTGCCCATGCTTATTTTGAAGCCGCATCGGGATTGACCGCGACCGGCGCGACTGTTTTATCCGGATTGGACGACATGCCGCCGTCTTTAAACTTTTGGCGCGGAGAGATGATATGGATAGGCGGCATGGGATTGATTGTTTTAGTGATTGCCGTTTTGCCGATATTGAGCGCGGGCACCGCCGCGATGATGCAAACTGAATTACCGGGACCGACAAAAGATGAAAGACTGGCGCCGCAGATCACTCAAACCGCAAAATGGTTGTGGTTGTCCTACGCGGCATTGACGGTTGCCTGTGCGCTTTCATATTACGTCGCGGGAATGTCGGGTTTTGACGCCATCATGCATGCATTCACCACTTTGGGTCTGGGCGGTTTTTCGTCTCACGATGCGAGTTACGCTTATTTCGATTCACCGCTTATAGAAGCGGTGGCGACGGTGTTTATGGTTGTTGCCGGCATGAACTTCGCCCTGCATGTGTTGGCATGGCGTCGTCGTTCCACTCGTTTTTATTGGCACAACTTGGAATGGCGCGCTTATATCGCGGTTTTAATGATGGCGGTGGCGGTGGTGGTGTGTTATTTGCGCGCGACCGGCTTTTACGACAATTGGGCGGACGCTTTTCGTTATGGTGTTTTTAACGCGGTGTCCATTCTCACCACCACCGGTTATTCCAACACTGATTACGGTGCGTGGCCGATGTTTGCGCCGTTGTTAATATTGGTGTTGGCGAATATTGTATCCTGCAGCGGTTCCACCGGAGGCGGGATTAAGATGCAACGGGCGTTGTTGGTGTCTTACCAAACCAGAACGGAAACCGAAAAGAGTTTGCATCCGTATGCGTATTATACGAATCATGCTTCGCCGTCCATGCCGCAAAAACACATGATATCGGCGTTGTTTTTTATCCTGGCGTATTGTTTCACGGCGGTGGCGTTAATGTTGGCGTTGGTCGCTTCTGGAATGGACGACTTTACCACGGCTTTTTCCGCGGCGTTGGCGACTCTCAGCAACACCGGTCCCGGACTCGGCGGTGTCGGTCCCGCCTCCAACTACGGCGAGCTCACGGTCACACAAACATGGTTGTGTTCGTTTGCCATGTTAATTGGGCGTTTGGAGTTAATGTCGTTTTTGATTTTATTGCGGCGCGAGTTTTGGCGCTGGTAAAACCGCGGGTTACGCCGACAGGCGTCCGCACAAACGGTCTAAAAACCGAAGACATTCCGCCATTTGCGAGATTTCAATGAATTCATCCGGTTTGTGAGCTTGTTCTATGTCGCCGGGACCGATGACCGCCGATGGAATTCCCGCGCATTGAAAATGTCCGGCTTCGGTGCCGAATGACACCACTGCTTCACTGGCGTCCGGCGACAACTCTTTCACCAGCGACAGGGCGGGGGAGTCTTGCGGGCGCAAACCGGGATAAGACGACAGACGGGAGTTGATAATGTTTGCCGGATGTCCGCCGGCGCGCATTTCGGGCAATAGTTTGTTTTGTAGAAACTCGTCAATGGAATCGGCGAAGTCATTGACATCTTCCTCCGGCATGCCGCGATAATGCCATTCCATCACACATTGCGCCGCCAGGATATTGAGCGCCGTGCCGCCGGCGATTTTGCCGACATTAATAGTGCCATGCGAAGGTGAAAACGGCGATGCGTCATCGGCGCGCGCGCGCATTTCTTCCTCTATCTTTTGTAAATGGGAGGCAAACCGCACTGCAAAGGCAATGGCGCTAACGCCGTTTGCCGGTTGTGAACTGTGGGCGGCACTGCCATAAAACTCCGTTTTTACGGTGAGTCCGGTTTTGTGTCCGGAGACAATTTGCATGCGAGTCGGTTCTCCGATGACCGCGGCGGCGGGTTTCATGCCGCTGTCGGTTATCATGGCAATCATGTCTTCACTTCCGGCGCAACCGATTTCTTCATCGCGCGAAAAGGCGAAATGCACCGGTTTTTTCAACGGCGCGGCGGCAAACACCGGCGCCATTGCCAAAACACAGGCGACAAATCCCTTCATATCACACGAGCCGCGCGCGTAAAGTTTGTCTTCGGTTTCACTCAGTGAAAACGGCGGCAGTGTCCATTCTTGTCCGATAATGTCTACAACATCCGTATGTCCGGATAAAACAACTCCGCCGTCGGTTTGCGGTCCGACAGTTGCATAGAATGACATTTTGTCATCGCCGCCGGGACGTTGCGCGCCGGTTATGCCGTGTTCGGCTTTCAGCCGCTCGGCGACATGGGCAATAAGCGGAATGTTGCTGTTGGCGGGTACGGTGTCATAAGCGACAAGTTCGCGCAACCATTCAACGGCGGAGGCAAGACGGGGATGGGCGTTATCAGACATGGAATGCATTGTATAACGATTTCGCATGAATTCGGTTTCGGAGAGGGTTTGTCGGCGGGTTTTTTCGGGTAAAATTCGCCTGCCGATGTTTAATCTTTTCCTTACAAAACGCCGCTAAATGGCGGATTTTTTAGATTCGCTGAACGAACAACAGCGCCGCGCCGCCTGTTATGAGGGCGGCGGAGTGTTGGTGTTGGCGGGCGCGGGCACCGGTAAAACCCGTGTTTTAACCTCCCGTATTGCGTGGCTTATCGCACATTGTAACTGCTCGCCGCGTGATGTTTTGGCGGTGACTTTTACCAATAAAGCGGCGAAAGAGATGCAAACTCGTGTTGGGACTCTCACTCCCTTTCGCGCCGGCGACTTGGCGCTGGGGACTTTTCATGGAATATGCCACCGTATGTTGCGCCGACATGCCGAAGCCGCCGGCTGGGAGAAAAACTTCCAAATACTGGATTCTCAAGACCAAAAAAGCTTTATCCGCCGACTGCTTACGGACGCTGAAATTGATACGGAGGAGTTTCAACCCGCCGACTGTGCCGGTTATATCAACCGGTGTAAAGAAACCGGCTTACGCGCCTCTGATGCGCCGACTGAAAGTGAACGACTTTCGGCAATGCGTGAAATTTATGCGCTTTACGAAGAGGCATGCAAACGCGAAAACAAACTTGACTTCGCTGAGTTGCTATTATCGTCAATTGATTTATTAAGCAACAAGGAAGAATTAAGACAACATTATGCCGCGCGATTTTGTCATGTGTTAATAGATGAGTTTCAAGACACCAATCCGTTGCAATATCGCTGGCTTAAGTTGTTGGATTCCGGCGACAGTGTGTTTTTTGCCGTGGGCGATGACGACCAATCCATTTACGCCTTTCGCGGAGCCGACCCGAAAAACATGCGCCGTATTCAACATGACCTGCGCGTGGGGGAGATTATCCGTCTTGAACAAAACTACCGCTCCACCGGCAATATTTTATCCGCCGCCAATCGATTAATCAAAACCAATAGCGAACGTTTGGGAAAGAATTTATTCACCAATGATTCCGACGGCGCGCCGGTGAAGGTGTATGAAGCTGCAAGTGACTTTGCGGAGGCGTCCGGTATTGCTTCCGCCATTTCCGGTCAAATTAACGACAATATACCGCCGGCGGAAATCGCCGTGTTATATCGCGCCAACGCGCAAAGTCGTTTGTTGGAAAAAGCGATGATGGAACGCGGGTTGCCGTATCGCATTTACGGCGGGACTCGGTTTTTTGACAGGATGGAGATTAAACATGCGCTCGCTTATTTGCGACTTGCCGTTGTCAATGACACGGATGCGTTAATGCGAGTGATTAATACGCCTCCGCGCGGAATTGGAAAGCAAACTATAACGGCGTTAATGTCCGGCGGAGATGTTTTTGCCGGTGTTGAAGAAAGCACCGCGCCGAAAGTCACCGCATTTCGCGCTGTTTTGCAACAGTTACGCGCACTTCGCGCTGATTCTTCACTTGTGGAGATGGCGCGCGCCGCGGTGGAAGCCAGCGGACTGCTGGCGTATTATGAATCACGCGCGCAAGAACGGGAACGCGCTGAAAACTTGCGGGAATTTGTCAGTGCCGCCGAACAATTCACTCCCGATGATAAAGAGGAAGAACCACTGATGGCGTTTTTGGCAAATGCCGCGCTGGAATCGGGGGAGGGCACCGGTGCCGCCGGAGAAGCGGTTAATTTAATGACCGTGCATGCGGCGAAAGGTTTGGAGTTTTCACATGTCCATGTCGCCGGAATGGAAGAAGGCATGTTTCCGCATTCGTTGAGTTTGGATTCTCCCAACCCGAATGATTTGGAGGAAGAAAGACGACTGATGTATGTCGCCGTCACTCGCGCCCGTAAAGAGTTGTTTCTATACTGCGCGCATAGACGCATGATGTACGGCAACATAAAAACACATCCGCGCTCGCGGTTTGTGGATGAGTTGCAATTGAGTGGAGCCAATTCCAGTTCCGGTTCTCACACATCCAATTACCACTCGCCAAAATACTCCTCGCCAAAACACAAACAACGTCCGCCGTCTCCACCACCGCAAAGTGACGGGAGTTATCGTCCCGGTGATGTCGTCCGTCATGCCAAATACGGCAACGGCGTCATTGTCCGTTGTGAAGGGCGGGGAGAGGAGTTAACAGTGGAAATTGCGTTTAAGCGCATTGGAATTAAACGGTTTTTGGCGGCGAAAGCCCGGTTAGAGCGAGTTCGCTAATAACTCATTAAAACGGACGTTATTCGGAAGGTTCGCCTTTTGCCAACCGGCGAATGAGAATCAAATCATCCCATGACTTTCGTTTCTCTGCGGGAGCGCGCAACAAATAGGCGGGATGATAAGTCACAACCAGCGGAATGCCGTTATAGTCATGCAGTCGTTGTCGCAGTTTCCCAACGGGTTCCTCCGTATTTAACAAGTGCGCCGATGCCACACCGCCCAGCGCGACAATCAGACGCGGCGATGCCAACTCCAATTGTCGGCGCAGATAAACCATGCATGCCTTGGCTTCTTCAGGTTTGGGATTCCGATTCTGCGGAGGACGACATTTGACAATATTGGCGATGTAAATCCCGGAATCACGTCCCATACCGATGCTTTTTAACATGGCATCCAGCAGTTTGCCGGCGGCACCGACAAACGGCTCGCCTTTTTTGTCTTCTTCAAATCCCGGTCCCTCGCCGACAAAAAAGATATTCGCGCCGGTGTCGCCAACGCCAAAAACCGCCTGAGTGCGGTTTTCCGCCAACGCGCACTTGTGACACTTCATCACGGTTTCATGCAACGGTTGCCACTGCATGCGGGCAATGGCGGTCTCATCCGGCATGTCGGACGGCGGCAGAGACGGCTTTGAGACTGGTGTTGGCGGAGTCGGCGGGGAATCTTTGACGGCGGCGGGAGCTGCCGTTTTTGCCGTGGCGGAGTTGTCAGTGTCGGCGTCGCGCCGTTTCCACAAGGGTGACAATCCGAGTTCATTGATGATTTCCGAGCGCATGGACGGAATTATGCCTGTTTGGGGATTAAATTTGAGATTTTGGGCGATAAAAATGAAAAAAAAGTAAAAAATATGACAAATTGTGTGAAAAAGTGAAATTCGTGCTATAATAAAAGACTTGGGAGGGATTCCCGAGCGGTTAAAGGGACCAGACTGTAAATCTGGCGGCTCAGCCTTCGCAGGTTCGAATCCTGCTCCCTCCACCGCAGAGGATTGTCCAAAAAGTGTGCCACGCATGGGTTAAATAAAAATGAAACGGCGGAACATTACAGGAGTTGGAATGTGGCGACTGCCGTTTTTGGGCGGGTCGTCTTTTGGCGGGTGTAGCTCAATGGTAGAGCGTGAGCCTTCCAAGCTTGATATGAGGGTTCGATTCCCTTCACCCGCTCCGTTTTCGGAGATACGCCCATGTAGCTCAGTGGTAGAGCACTCCCTTGGTAAGGGAGAGGTCGCCAGTTCAATCCTGGCTATGGGCACCGGTTATTGATTTTTTTGGAACAACACGACAAGGAGCGAACCAATGGCGAAAGACAAATTTGAACG
>JAWONR010000008.1:0-13080 GCA_033865115.1 Candidatus Persebacter sydneyensis
TTAATGTCCCACCGACGCCGCGGCTTTTTCGCCGATTAAATTCAGCGAATCAAAACGCGACAACGCATAAGGTTCAATCAATTCATGCGGCTCTCCCGAAGCCACTGTCGCCGCCATTGTCATGCCGCAGGCGGGAGTTGCCTTAAATCCCCATGTTCCCCAGCCGGCGTCCAGATAATAGTTTTTCAGCGGCGACAAACCCATGATTGGCGAAAAATCAGGAGTCATGTCGGCGACTCCCGCCCATTGTCGGACAATTTTAACTTCTCCGACACTCGGCAACAACTGCAACATATCCCCCGCCAGTGATTCTTTAAAGCGTAGAGTTGAACGGGCGGTGTTTAATGAACGCGGGTCGACACTTCCGCCCATCACTAATTCCCCTCGCGCTGTTTGTGAAACATAAACATGCAATGAACCCGACACCACAATCGTATCCAAAAACGGCGCCAATTGTTGAGACACCATCGCCTGCAGCGGCACCGCGGTAATTGGCAGTGAGAAACCCGCCATGGCGGCGGTTTGTCCGCTTGCACCGGCGGTTGCTTGAACAATTGCACCTGCGTTAATTGTGTCTCCGTTTGCCAAACGAACACCGGTTGCGGTTCCGTTTTGTTGCAGTATCTCAACCACTTCTGTTTGCGGGAATATCTCCGCTCCGCCTTCACCGGCGCGGGCGGCATAACCCCACGCCACCGCGTCATGACGCGCAATAGCACCCGGAGGATGATACAAAGCGCCCATGATTGGATAACGAACCGCCGTGGACAGGTTTAATGGAGGACAAATCTCGGCAATCTCACGCGGAGAAACAAAACTCGAATCTTCACCCCAGTGACGATTCATATTCGCGCGCCATTTTGCGGCGCGACATGCCGCATCAGTGTGCGCAAGTGTTAAGTGTCCTCGCGGGGAATACATCATGTTGTAATCCAACTCGCCGGACAACGCCGCAAACATTCGCGCCGACTCGCCGTAAAAACGAATCGCCGCTTCAGTTAAGTAATTGGAACGAATGATCGCGGTGTTGCGCGCCGTGTTGCCGCCGCCCAGCCATCCTCTTTCTAAAACCGCAATGTTGCGAATGCCATGTTGTTTTATTAAATAATACGCACACGCCAATCCATGTCCGCCGCCGCCGATAATGATGACATCATAAGTGTCGCGTTTTGCCGCGGGCGGCGCGGGGAGAAACCGCGGCAACGGACGGCGTTTAAAGGCATGGCGAATTAATGCAAACGGCATGTCTTTTAAGTCACCGAAACGATGGATATTCGCTCTTTTGCAAAAGCGGCGACATCGGCAAGCGGAATTGACTGCGGCGACTCTTCGGTGCGATGTTTGTATTCCGCCTCGCCTTTTGCCAGTCCGCGCGCGCCCACTACAAAACGATGGGGAATGCCCATTAAATCCAACTCCGCAAACATTACGCCCGGACGCATGTCTCGGTCGTCCAACAATGTGTCTATGCCGGCGGCGCGCAGCTCATTGTATAAAGTTTCCGCCGCTTTCATGACTTCCTCATTGCGCGCGCCAATCACCGCAACCGCCGCCGTAAATGGCGCAATTGCATCCGGAAATATAATACCGCGCTCGTCATGTCCCTGTTCAATCGCCGCCGCAACAATCCGGGTGATGCCTATGCCGTAACAACCCATCATTATCGGAAGTGTCCCGCCGTCCGGTGATGAAATCGCCGCCGACATCGCCTTTGAATACTTGTCTCCCAGCTGAAAGATGTGTCCGACTTCTATGCCACGACATTCCGACAATACGCCGCCGTCCGGTGACGGGTCGCCGGCGGAGGCAAAGCGTAAATCGGTAAAACGAGGCGTTGGACAATCTCTGCCAAAATTGACGCCGATATAGTGATAGTCGTTTTCATTTGCACCGCAAACAAAATCTCCAACAACCCTTAAACGATGGTCGGCGATAACTGACAATGGCATGCCCACCGGTCCCAAAGAACCAAAATCCGCGCCGATGAGTGTTTTTGCCTCTTCGGGCGACGCTAACATCGCTCCCTCGCCGATCTCCGGTTGTGCCGACGCTTTTGCCAAATTGAGTGTGTCATCTCCGGTTAATAACACCGCCGCCGCTCCCGCCGAGCCTTTGACAATCATTGTTTTAATATTGCGCGCCGGGGGAGGCGACTTTTCGCCCAAAAATGTCGCCAAATCAGCGATGGTTTTAACGCCCGGCGTGTGAATCTTTTCCAACTCCAAACCGGGCGGCGGAGATTCGCCTGCCGGAGGCGGACATGGCACGCGCTCGCGGTTGGCGGCGTAATCTCCGCCGTATAATACGACTTCTTCTCCGGAATCCGCCAATACCATGAATTCATGCGATACATTGCCTCCAATCGCGCCGGAATCGGCTTCCACCATCCGATAACTCAACCCAATACGGTCAAAAATCCGACAATAGGCGCGCCGCATGACTTCATAACTTTGCCGCATGCCGTCAACATCCGCGTCAAAAGAATAGGCGTCTTTCATCACAAATTCACGCGCCCGCATCACGCCAAAACGAGGACGAATCTCGTCTCTGAACTTCGTTTGTATCTGGTACAAGTTAAAAGGTAACTGACGGTAGGAGGACACCTGAGCGCGGACAATGTCGGTTATCATCTCTTCATGAGTCGGCGCCATGCAAAAATCACGTCCATGACGGTCGGAAAAACGCAATAATTCCGGTCCGTATGCCTGCCATCTCCCGGACTCCTCCCACAATTGAGCCGGATGAACCGCCGGCATGAACACCTCGGCGCAACCGGCGGAATCCATCTCTTCCCGGACAATTGAGGCAATTTTACGCGCCACTCGCCAACCCGCCGGGAGCCACGAATATATGCCGCCGGCGTGTTTCCGCACAAAACCGGCGCGCAACATCAGGCGATGACTGGTTAATTCCGCCTCCGCTGGGGTCTCCTTGGCGGAGTGAATAAAAAAGCCGCCTGCGCGCATGAACCGCATTATATCCCACTCCGCCGCCTCATGGCGTTGTCTGGAAGACAACATAAAAAATTAAAAAAACCCGAAAAATGCGCAAAATAGCGCGCCATGCGGTATAATCTCTACAAGTTGGGGATTGCAATTGCGGTATGGCAGAGCGGTTCCCGTTCATTTATCCAATTAGAGAAAGGCAAAAACCATGAACAAAACGGAACTTATTGAATCTATCGCAAATGACTCCGGTCTTAGCAAAGCGGATGCCGCTCGCGCACTTGATGCGTTTATCGGCTCAGTCACCAAATCGCTCAAGGCAAAAAAAGCGGTTATGATTGTCGGGTTTGGAACTCTCGACGTTCGCAAGCGTAAAGCTCGCGAAGGCCGTAATCCGCAAACCGGAGAAACCATTAAAATCAAGGCGTCCACTGCGCCGGTTTTCCGTCCCGGTAAAACGCTAAAAGACGCGGTCAATAAATAATCGCGTTTGGATCGGTACCCGCGTTCCGCGCGGGTGTCGCCGTCTTCGGGGTGGTAGTTCAGTTGGTTAGAATATCGGCCTGTCACGCCGGAGGTCGCGGGTTCGAATCCCGTCCACCCCGCCATGTGCGCACCGGAGGATAAATAATGTTTATAGTTTTTCGTCGCTGGCCCATCTTACGTCGCGCCGGCGTTGTTATTTTCGCCCTGCCGCTGATGTTTGCCGGCGGCTCGCTGGTCGGCGACATCGCCCAACAGTCAGTCGGCGGTGTCGGCACTTTTGACATCTCTCAGGAAGAGTTCTACGCAACCTACCAAAATATAGAAGACCGCTACCGGCGACAATACGGTTTTAACTCGACTCCGCCCGATTTGGCGAATACCATCTCTGAACAAGCTCAGTCACAACTGACGTCTGAATACCTGCTCCGCGCCGTCGTCGCCGACAAAAAAATATACGCGCCGGATGCCGCAATTGCCGCTGAAATCCGCCAACAACCCGACTTCCAAGACGAATCCGGAGCGTTTTCGCTGGAACTGTTTAATGATTTTGTCCCCAATCCGCGTGACTTTAAAAACGAAGTCCGCCGCACTTTGGAACGCCGTCCGCTGATGTCGGTGTTGGAGGAAAACGCCATTTCCTCGGTAATTGACAAAGTCGCCGCCTATCGCAACCAACAACGAATCGTAGAACGCGCGGTCGTGACGGTAACCGCCGTCTTTAACATCGGCGACAACGACATTTCGCGTTATTACGCCCAAAACCGCCGCCGGTACGAAATCCGCGAAGAAGCCGACTGGGAATATATTCGGATCTCCGCCAATGATTTTATCGCCTCAATCACCGCCGACGCCGCGGCGTTGTCACTGGCGTTTGATGAATTGTCCGAAGAATACGGCGGACGCGAACAACGGAATGCCAGTCACATCTTTATAGAAGGCGATGATGATGAAACCGAACAACGCGCATCCGAACTCGCCGCACAAGCGCGCGCGGCGCCCGACACTTTTGGCGATTTGGCGCGCGAATTTTCCGATGACTTCGGCAGCGCCGACAGCGGCGGTGAACTGGGTGTTTTTGTGCCCGGTGACCTGCCTCCCGCCATGGACGAAGCTTTGTTTGCGCTGGAAATAGGTGAAATCTCCGCGCCCGTTGTCGTTGACGGCGGATTTAGCATTATCAGACTGGACGGCGCCGCGATAGAACCTCCGCCGGAAGACGAACTCCGCGCCCAATCCAAAATACGAGCCCGTCAGATTATCGCCCGCGAACGAACACTGGAATTCGCCGAACAACTGCAGGACATCGCCCATATTAATATCGGCTCGCTGGTTGAGGCGGCGTCTCTTGCCAGCGTTGCCATACAAACGGTTGGCGTTGTCCCCCGCATTCCGGATGCAACAAGCGAAGACTTTTGGCAGGATGAAGATGTTTTGTCGGAGTTGTATTTAAATGAAATAGTGAACGGCGGTGAGACTTCCAACGCCGTGGCGGTGAGTGATGATGATTATATTTTGGCGCGTGTGCTGCGTTATCAACCGTCGTCCGTGCGGCCGTTGACCGAAGTCAGTGAGGAAATTACCAAACTGCTTAACGCCCGGCATAAAATTATTGAGATAGAACAGGCGGAAAACGACAGTATCCGGCCCGAAGAATTGCTCTGGACGGGATTGTATACGGTCGCCATCACCGGCATCGCCGCACAAACGGAAAGCGAAGATGATGCTGAAGAAGGAGCGGAAGAGGCGGTGGAAGATGTCATTGATGAATTCGCGCGCACTCGTATTTTTCGCGCCGATTTAAGCAATGGAACGCCGGCTTATGCCTATGTGGCGGAGGAAGACGGCACAATTACCGCGTTTCGCATCGCCGACACCATCAATGCACCGCCTTCGGTGGATGTCACGGACAATCTTTCCGAAGCGTTGAAAGAGGCTCACACACAGGCGGCGGCAAGCGCTTATTTGCGCTCGGCGTCCGAAAGATACAATATTTATTTCAACGAAGACCCGACCCGGGCGGCTTATTAACACTCGTCTCGGCGGCGCGGATGATTCCGCTGTTCCGACTCCCTTATTTCGATTCCCTTATTCCGAAGTGTCGGCGATGCCGGCGGTGATGTGAAAACCGCAATCCACATGTAATACTTCGCCGGTGATGGCGGCGGCTTGCGGCGACAACAAAAACACGGCGGCGGCGGCGACTTCATCGGCGGTAATGTTGCGGCGCAACGGCGCCTGTTTTGCCACTTGGGCGAGAATCTTGCCAAAATCTCCAATACCCGCCGCCGACAATGTCTTTACCGGACCGGCGGAGACGGCATTAACTCGCACGCCCGATTTGCCCATGCCAAACGCCAAATAACGAACACTCGCCTCCAACGCCGCTTTTGCGACTCCCATGACATTGTAGTTGGGCATGGCGCGTTCCGCTCCCAGATATGACAATGTGACCAACGAACCGCCTTCTTTAAAATGCGGCAACGCCGCTTTGGCAAAAGCCGTCAATGAATACGCGCTAATGTCCATCGCCTCGGCAAATCCGTCTCGACTGATGCCGTCATGATAATCACCGGTAATTGCCTCGCGACGGGCAAAAGCAATGGCATGAACAACGCCGTCCAGTCCGCCCAATGCTTTGGCGGCACTGTCAACCGCGTTAGTGATGCCGTTGTCATCAGCGGCGTCACATTCAAACACCGGCGCACCGCCGAATTCTTGGGTGATAAGTGCCGTAGCTTTGTTTTCTTCACGCCGCTCATCGGGTTGCACGGCAAATGCCGTCTGCGCTCCTTCAGCGGCGGCGCGTACGGCAATGGCGTAGGCAATGGAACGCCGATTTCGTGCTCCAGTGATGAGTATTCGCTGTCCGCGTAAGATTCCCATGAATGAGATTATAAACCGATTTTCGCGCGTTGCCGTAAAATAGGGAAAAATCGGTTAAAATAACATGTTTTATGAATATCAATCCAATTCAGGGTGCGTGGAGAACGCGGGCGGTTTCTTTTGTCCTGGCGGCGGGTTTGTTAATATTCTTTGCCGTCATCGCCACAATAATTGTCAAAAGCAAACCGGAGCCCAAAACCGCCGAACTGCGCGAGAATGTGTTTGCGGTACGGGCGCATTCTGCGACCATCGGCTCAGTGCGTCCGTCCGCCATTTTAACCGGCGCCGCGCAGGCGCGTGACTATGCCGTCCTGACCGCGCCGGTGGAGGCGGAAGTGTTAAATATTGTCGTGCGTGAAGGTGATTCTTTCGCCGCCGGACGCAGACTGGTGCAACTGGATTTGCGCGAACAACAATTTCAGGCACAAGCGCGACAAACCGCGGTGGAAACCGCCAAACTACGCATTACCGCACTGTCTCAAAATAGAAACGCCGACATATTACGACTCGCCGAAACACGAAACTTGTTGGACTTGGCGGAAAATGACTACAAACGCAATGTGACTTTGCAAACGAAAAACCTGGTGACGCGCACGCAAATTGAAAACGCCGAAACCGCCGTCAGTCAACGGCGTTCTGAATTAGTCGCACTAAAAAACCGAGTGGATAACTATCCGACCGAAGAAAAATTACTGCAACAAGAATTGGCGGCGGCGGAAGTCGCATTGGCGCAGGCGAATTTATTAATTGAACGAGGTGAAATGCGCGCGCCTTTTGCCGGCAAAGTGTCGAGAGTTCATGCTTCCGCCGGTTCGGTGCCGGCTCGCGGTGCGGCGTTAATGGAAATATTCAATCCCAAAAACGTCCGTTTGCGCGCGCTGGTGCCCAACCGTCATGTACAAGCATTACAAGGCGGAGACGCGCGGGCGGTGTTGAGCACCGGCGCCGCAACACTGGCGTTGGCGAATGTTTCACCGCGCGCGGAAGCCGGACAAGGCAGTGTGGAGGCGTTTTTTGAACTGCCGAGCGGTGACTGGGTGTTGGGGGCGACTTTTGAATTCCAACTCCAACTGCCGGCGTTAAACGACGCGCTGGAACTGCCGTTTGACTCTTTGTATGCGGAATCGCAGATTTATAAAATTGACGAAGAAAAACGCGCCCGCGGCGTAAGATGTGAACGCCTCGGCGTCTCCCGCAAAGACGCCGGTATTTTTGCACTGTTGCGGTGTCCGGACATTAATGAAGGCGATTTAATTATCGCCACTCAACGTCCGGGACTTGCCGAAGGCGCAAAAGTTCGGGTTATCGGCGGCACGGAATGAAAATAGGTCCTCTGGATTTGGTCGGCATATTGGCGCGACACCGTGTCGCCCCCAACATGCTGATGCTCATGATGGCGATTGTCGGCGTGTGGGCGATAAACCAACTTAATGTCCGATTCTTTCCCCGTTTTGATTTGCAGCTGATAGTGGTGTCCGTCGCATGGAGCGGCGCTTCGGCGGAAGACGTGGAAACATCACTGGTCGCGCCGCTTGAAAACGAACTTCGCAATGTCGCCGACTTAAAAGAAATGAGGTCGGTCTCGCGGGACGGCAACGGCACCATTTATTTGGAATTTCCGGAACAAATTAATATTGACGAAGCGGTGGACGAAGTTAAACAATATGTCGACCAGGGAACGGGCGCATTGCCGGCGGACGCCGAAGCGCCGAATGTGCAAAAAATTGTCGCCTATGACGACATTATGCGACTGGCAATTGTCGGCGGCTCCATGCAGGAGTTACGACGACTGGCGCGGGGATTTGAACTTGAACTCGCCGCCCTGGGCGTCGCCAAAGTGGACATACAGGGACTTCCCCGGGAAGAGATTCAAGTGTTGGCCGACCGTCATCGATTGTCGGAAATCGGCGCAACAGTGCGTGACTTGGGCGCCGCCATTGCCGCACAAAACCGTGATGCCTCCGCCGGCAGTGTTGATTTGGGCGCATCGGAAAAACGCCTGCGCGCACTCGCCAAAAGTGAGGATTTATTCGGGTTGAGTGAATTGCCGGTCGGAGACGGCACATTGCGATTGAGTGACTTGGCGGAAATCACCCGCACCACCGCCAAAGGACAAAAATCACAACTGTTTGACGGACGTCCGTCCGTGGAACTGCAGCTGCGGCGGCGCGCGCAGGACAACACTTTGCAGTCGGCGGAAAGCATTCACAAATGGCTGGAGGAAAAACGCGCCGAATTGCCGCCGGGCGTGGAAATTATCGCGCATGATGAACGATGGAAGTTGGTGCAGTCGCGTTTGAATCTTTTGTTGAAAAACGGCTGGCAGGGACTTGTGTTGGTGTTGTTGGTGTTGTTTTTGTTTTTGAACGGACGAGTCGCGTTTTGGGTCGGCGCGGGAATTCCGGCGGTGTTTATGGGAACGTTGTTTGTCATGCAAATGCTGGGCGGGAGCATCAACATGATAAGCATGTTTGCGCTGATAATGGCGACCGGCATTATCGTTGACGACGCCATTGTTGTCGGCGAAAACGCCATGCATGAATTTGAAAAGGGACGTCCGCCCCTGACCGCCGCCGTCGCCGGCGCGCGCGCGATGGTGGCGCCGGTTGTGGCGTCCACATTTACGACAATTGCGTCTTTTTTGCCGCTGTTTGTCATCGGCGGCATCATCGGCAGCATCATTTACGACATTCCCTTTGTCATTGTGTGTATTTTGCTGGCGGCGTTGTTTGAATGTTTCTTTATTTTGCCCGGACACTTATATCGCGCTTTTGAAAACATCCGCGCCGGCAAGACCGGTGTTGTCCGGCAAAAGTTGGAAAACGGTTTTTTGTCTTTTCAGAATCAAATATTTCGTCCGCTGGCGACATTCGCGGTGCGTTATCGGGCGGTGACCGTCGCCGGGTGTTTGGGCATGGTGATTTTTTCGGTGGCTTTGTTTGCCGGCGGACTTGTCAAATACCGGTTTTTCCCCGGCGCCGAACTCAGCACACTGCGCGCGAGCGTGGTGTTTATTTCGGGTACGCCGGCATCCGCCGTCCAGGATTATATCGGTGAATTAATCGCCTCACTTCGGCGGGCGGAGGCGGATTTTCCCGATGAAACAAAATTAACAAAACATATTGTCGTGCGTTATGGCACCGGCGGCAGTCGTGACTTTCCACTGTCCGGAGATGAATACGCGCAGGTGCTTGTGGAGCTGACCGACCCGCAGTCACGAAAAGCGCTTGCCTCTGAAATCGGACGCGCATGGGAAAAACACGCGCCGCAGGCGGAGGGATTGGAACAACTTAACATGCGCGGCGAGCGCGGCGGACCTCCCGGCGAAGATTTGGAGGTCCGATTGTCCGGAAGCGACATTAACAATATTAAAGCCGCGGCGTTGGAGGTGCGGGATGTGTTTAGCGGCATTCCCGGTGTTTCACAGGCGCGTGATGACACGCCGTACGGCAAGTCACAAATTACATTTGAACTCAGCACGCTGGGACGGGCGGCGGGACTGACCACGCGCGATGTGGCGGCGCAGCTTCGGGACGCGCTGGACGGTTATAAAGCGCAGACCTTTTATGAAGGCGCCGATGAAATAGAAGTGCGAGTGATGCAAACCGGCGCGGAGGAAGGCGGCAATCTTTCATCTTTTCAAGTGCGACTGCCCGGCGGCGGTTACGCCGCGCTGGCGGACATCGCCGAGCTGCGTCCAAGACCGGGTTTTGACAACATCACACGGGCGTCGGGACAACCCGCCATCAATGTCGCCGGCGATGTCGACTTTGCCGTCGTGGAGGATTTGCAGGGATTAATCAACTCCCTGCGACAGGGACAGGTGCGCGAAATCGCCGACCGCTACGGCGTTTCCTTTTCGTTTGAAGGACAACAAGCCGACCAAAGACAAACCATTGATGACATGAAAACCGGTTTAATTATGGCGTTGGCGTTTATTTACATCACGCTGGTTTGGGTGTTTGCCTCATGGAGCGCGCCGGTGGTGATTATGCTCACCATGCCGCTGGGTTTTATCGGCTCGGCGGTCGGACACTGGATAATGGGCGCGGACATGTCCATTTTGTCCTTCTTTGGCGTTTTTGCGCTCATGGGAATTATCGTCAACGATTCCATCGTGTTGATGCGTTATTATCAGGAGCTGCACACGCGCCATCCCGACGTCGACCCCGATGAACTCATCATAGACACCGCCTGTCGGCGTTTGCGGGCGGTGTTGGTGACTTCGCTCACCACCATCGGCGGACTGTTGCCGTTAATGTTTGAAAAATCAACACAGGCACAGTTTTTAATTCCAATGGCTATCTCCATTTGTTTCGGACTGGCGTTTGCCACGGTGTTAATTCTGCTTTTCACGCCGGCATGTTTGTCTTATCACCAATCCGTCGTTCGTTTTTTCCAAAAGAAACCCGTCGCACAACCCGCTTCTTAATCCCTTAATCCAAAGAGAGGATTAAGAAGGGAAGTTTGCGGGTAAAACGGAAGTTGTGGAATTCGGAGTTACGGAATTAACAGTATTTTTGGCGCGGCGACTTTTCCGTCACGCAAATCGGCAAAAGCTCTCGCGCCGTCTTTAAGCGGACGTGTTTCAAACCAGTCCAACGCACCCAGTCGTCCTTCCGCCATCCAGCGGACGGTTTCTTCAAACTCCGCCGCGGTGTAGGTATAAACGCCGCACAACACTGATTCCTGCAAAGTCAGCCGCCGCATGTCAAAACCGCCCGTTTGTTCACCCAGTCCGATATGCGCGACCGCGCCGCCGGGAACAACAATCGCCGACGCCCGTTCACGAGTGGCGGCGATGCCGACTGCATCAACAACAACATCGGCGGGCGGTAATTTGTCCGGTGAGACGACAATAAAATCTCCGATGTTTTGTAATATTGGAATTCGCGTTGTGTTGGTTTCGGCAATGTATATTGTCCGGACACCGCGAGCCGACAATGACAACGCCGCCGCCAGTCCTATGGCACCGCCGCCCAAAATCGCCGCCGTACACTCTTCCGGCGGACGGCGGCAATATTGCAGTCCCATTCCCGCCGTCCGATGTCCGCATGCCAGAGGTTCGGCAAGCGCGCCCTGTTGCGGAGACAAGGAAGACGGCAGTGCGAGCATGTTGTCGGACGGCACTGAAGTTATTTCAGCAAACGCGCCTTCGCGCGGCGGCATGGAGATGATTTCACGATGCGGACAAAGATTGTCACGCCCGGCATGACAGTATTCACAACTTCCACACACCACCAGGGGATTGATAATTACCTGTTTGCCGTTTGACTCCCCCGCCGCCTCGTGTCCGAGGATTAACGGCGGCGGACGGCGTTCATCATGTCCCAAAAACGCATGCATGTCCGAGCCGCAAATACCGGCGGCGGCGACGACAATGGATTCTCCCTCGGTCGGCGGCGGTGATTCGCCGTAACGCAAACATTCCGGTTGTTCATAAATCAACGCTTTCATGTTTTGCGCGTTCCGTTAAAATTCGGCGGTGTTATTCGGGAGGCTGTAAATCAAAAGACTCATCTGCAAACCATTTTTGCAGTCGCAAATCGGCGGTTCTCGCATGTCCCTCCATGCCTTCGCGCCGTGAAAGTCGCGCCGCCACTGTTCCGATTTGACGATTGGCGTCCCGCGTCATGCGCTGCCAGGTCGCGGTTTTCATAAACTTCGCCACGGACAATCCGCCGGTGTGTCGCGCCGCGCCGCGAGTCGGCAAAATATGATTCGGACCGGAAGCCTTGTCTCCGTAGGCGACTGTTGTTTCTTCTCCCAAAAACAAAGAGCCGTAATTGCGCAACTGTGAAAGCCACCAATCCAAATCGGAACAGTGAATCTCCAAATGTTCCGGCGCGTATTGGTCGGACAACGCAACCGCTTCTTCGCGAGAATCCACCACCGCAATTTCGCCGTAGTCTTGCCATGACGCGCGGGCGTGTTCGCAATTCGGAGACGGAAGTGAATCTATCATTTTTGGCATTAACGCCGCGGTCTTTTCGGCGACTTCCGATGACAGCGACACCAGCCATGCCGGTGAATTCGGTCCGTGTTCGGCTTGTCCCGCCAAATCACAGGCGACAATCTCGGGGTCGGCGGTGTCGTCGGCGATGATTAAAATCTCAGTCGGACCGGCGAACATGTCTATCCCGGCGCGTCCGTACAATTGTCGTTTTGCCTCCGCGACATATTGATTGCCCGGACCGGCGATAATGTCGGCGGCGTGTCCGGAAAAAAGTCCGAAAGCCAGTGATGCGACCGCCTGTGCCCCGCCGATGTTTAAAATATAATCCGCCCCGCACAAATCCAGCGCATAAACAATTGCCGGATGAATTCCGCCGTGTGACTCGTGCGGCGGCGAAGCGGCAACAACAGTTTGGACTCCCGCCGCCCTTGCGGTTGCGGTGCTCATCACTGCGGAGGCGATATGTGCATATCGTCCGCCGGGCACATAACAGCCGGCGGTTTGTACCGGAATATGTTTTTGTCCCGCCATGACGCCGTCATGCAACTCAGTTTGAAAATCGGACAGTGATGCTTTTTGAGCTTCGGCAAAACGCCTGACTTGTTTTAAGGCAAACTCAATGTCGGCGCGCGCTTCCGCCGACACTTTATCCGCCGCCGCCCGTCTTGCTTCGGCGGACACCACAATATCCCCCGTCCATTTGTCAAGTTCAGTTACATATCGCCGCACCGCGTCTTCACCTCCGTTTTCAATGTCGGTGATAATGTCGCGGACTCGCGAGCGAGTTTCCGCCTCTGCGGCGGCGGGTGC
>JAWONR010000009.1:0-10802 GCA_033865115.1 Candidatus Persebacter sydneyensis
ACTCCACGAAGTAAAATTGATTCACGCGCGCGGTTTTGCGGCTCCCGCATGACGGGCGATGGCGTGTAAGACCGCGGCGGCGAGCATCATTGACATCCAATAAATGATTAACGCGGCGGATAAGTTGTAAACCAACACGCAAATTAATAATGGAATTAGAGCCAACTTGCCGCCCGCTTCCGGATTGTCGGCGTAGAAGAATTTAGTGTCCGCCAAAGACAACATTAACATAACGGCGGGTAAAATGTTAATATTGACGCCGCCCACCGGCAACATGCCGTCAGGACGCGACAAATCAACAATGAATCCAAAAGCGGTTTCCGCCGGCAGTGCATCTCCGGACAACAACAAAAACGCCGCAATTAAAATAGGAACTTGTAAAAGAAAAGAGGCGCCCGCCAACATATTATGCGCGGGATGAAAGTTATAACGCCGATAAATTTCATCAGTCGCCCAAAACCGGTCTTCTCCGGAGAGTGAGTCATCCAACTCTTTGACTTCGGCTTTAATCTTGGAGGTTTTGGCGGCGAGTCGTGATTCAACACTTTTCCCGTACCGCCGCAGCGGATACGCAACCGCCGCCGTGGAAACGCCCAACAACAACACCGCCGCGCCGTAGGAGGAACACAACTCCGCATACAACAAAAACAATTCGCGCATTGGCGCAAGCAGCGGCCATAACGCGGTTTCCAGCACTGTCGTCATTTTTAAATGTTCAGAGGATGTAAAAAGTACAGCTTGCGCATGCCGTCTTTCACGGTCACTGATTCTTTAACGAGAAACCGTTTATTAACTTCCTTTTCAAACGTTTCCACATTATAGTCGTCATATGTTTCACTCTTGCCTTCCAACAATGCGCGGGTCATGTCGTCATCGCGTCCGACAAATTCAATTATCACCGCGGTGTTCAATCCGTGCAACTCATCCAGGATTAGTGAAAGTGGAATATTCGAGCCAATTCTCAAATGATGAATCAACGCCAGACACAACACCAAATCGGGAGCGGCGCGTTTGGTAAATGCGGCGCGTTCCTTCCCTCCCCATCCCTGCCCCGGCGACATATTGGACAAATTCATGGTCAATGACAAAATACCGGCGCCCTCTTTCTGCGACTTCTGCAGGAGATAACACTTTTCCGCCACCGCCTCATCACCGTCCACCCCAACAACATAATCGGCGCGATGGCGGCAAATCGAGGAATACATGCCGGCGTTACAACCCAAATCCCACGCCAATGACCATTGACGAGAGGCAACACAACGTCGAACAAAGTCCTGCTTTTCCGCGATATCGGATTCGGTGTAGGAATGTGAATCTTCATATTCCGTCCACATGGTTTTTGCCGCCGGATGGGACAGGCGGTTGATGGTGTTTTGCAGTCCGCGAATCAATCCCAAAAACACGGCTTTTGGCTGTTTCACCTTGCGCGTCTTGCCGCGCGAGGCGGATTCGGCAAAAGCCGGAAAGACAACATGCGGCAAAACGCCCTTCTTCAAAAGATGACGTCCCGAGAAATAACGCAAAATTTCCGAAGCCGGTACGCCGTCCAAATTCGACCGCAACAATGGCGCGTAGTCAATGTTCAAATGCGCGCGCAACATTAATGGAAAAAGAAAAGTCATGCAAAACTGTCGGTATCCCGCCCAGGGCGCGCCGTCTTCACGCCGCTCCCATGATGGAATGTCTATAAACACCGGACGAGAACCCATCCATTGAATGTTATACGGCGTTGCATCCTTCAATGTCCAGCCCGCCTCGGCGCTTTTTAGCAGAATTTCCAAGTGCAACAACGCCGCGTCTTTAAGCATGGCAAACGGCCATTCGTAGGGATAAGAGACAAAAGGCACTCGCTGATGTTCCAACACTCTCTTCCATCCTTCGCGAAGAATCGGCGCAGCCACTTCCTCATCCGCCGATGAGGTATGAATGACTTTTCCACTCTGGCACAACTCAACGAAGAATGCCTGCTTTTCCAGGTCGCCATAAACGTCCGCGCCTCGCCGGGACAATGCGCGCAACACACGCCCCTCGCTGTGATAAACGCGGCTGACGGGGTCCTTAAAAGAGCCAGGGTCGGCGGCGTGCATGATGCGTTATCTGTCTTTATCCCGGCTGCCGCCGAAAAATCTTTTGATTTTGTAATAGTACTTGCGCACGCCGTAACCCACCGCCCCTATCGCGCCCAAAATGGCGGTAATGAGCGCACTGCCGGAACCGGGGTCAATATAGGCATGTGCGGACTCCACGGACAATGCCGCCGCCAATGTCGTCAGGAAGGTAATATTTTGCACGCTTTTTTTCATGGGGGAAATTATAACATTGATGCCGCCAAGTTAGTCAGCGGCGGGAATATTGACATCATGATTCGCCAAATTACGCAAATAATCGCCATATGGGACTTTCCCCAACTCTTCGGCGCATTTCAAGAGCCCTTTGTCGTCTATCCAGCCGTTGCGCCAGGCGATCTCTTCGGGGCTGGCTATCATCAAATTCTGCCCTTTTTGGACGGCGCGGACAAAGTCACAAGCCGCCGACAAACTGTCGGGAGTCCCGGTGTCAAACCATGCCGCCCCGCGCCCGAGAGACTGGACATGCAATGTCCCGCGCCGCAAATATTCACGATTAACATCGGTAATTTCCACCTCGCCGCGGGCGGATGGCTTAAGCTCGGCGGCGATTTTTACGGCTTCATCGTCATAAAAATACAAACCGGTCACTGCAAATGGTGATTTGGGTTTGGCGGGTTTTTCCTCCAACTCCATCGCCCGTCCCTGTTTGTCAAAAGTGACAACGCCAAAACTGCGGGGGTCTGACACTTGATACGCAAACACGGTCGCGCCTTTCTCCTGCGCCGCCGCTCGTTTTAACATCTCACTGAGTCCGCCGGAGTAATAAATATTGTCCGCCAACGCCAACGCCACACCCTCATTATTAATAAACTCACGACCAAGCACGAGTGCATCGGCAATTCCTCGAGGTTTGTCCTGTGTTTTATAAGTAAACTGGACACCCCACTTTTTACCGTCTCCCAACAATCGTTTATGCGCTTCCAGGTGAGTTGGTGTGGTAATGATTAAAATGTCGGATATTTTTGCCAGCATTAAAACCGAAAGTGAATAATAAATCAGCGGTTTGTCATATACAGGCAGGAGTGACTTGGGTGCCGCCAGAGTCGCCGGATACAAGCGCGAGTTCGCGCCTCCGGCAAGTAAAATGCCGCGACTTATCGCCATTGTTTCTCATCCGTCGCCATTTTGTCAAGCAACGGTCTCCACCATGATTCATTTTGCCGATACCATTCCACGGTGTCGGAAAATCCGTTTTCAATGTCTATTTCCGCATCCCAGCCGAGTTTTTGCCGAATCTTATCGGCGCACAACAAATAACGGCGGTCGTGTCCCGGACGGTCGGGAACATAGTTTTTATAAGAGTTGTCCAAGCCAAATATCGCCAACAACCGGTCGGCGACTTCTTCAATGTCCATCTCACATTCACTGCCGATGTTGTAAGTCTCGCCAATTTCGCCGTGTAACAGGACGGTCTCCAACGCTTTACAGTGGTCTTCAACATGCAGCCATTCACGCGTATGACGACTGCTTTTATACAACGGCATGGCATCGTTTTGCATCAGTTTGACGGTGAAATGAGGAATGAGTTTTTCCGGGAATTGATAAGGACCATAATTATTCGCACAAATGGAAATAGTCACAGGCAGTTTAAAAGTTTCATAATACGCGCGCACCGCGTGGTCGGCTCCTGCTTTTGAAGCGTTATAAGGCGTGCGCGGTTTGTAGGGTGAATCTTCATAAAACTTGTCGGGGGAATCAAGCGGCAGGTCGCCAAACACCTCACATGTGGAGACATGATGAAAACGCGGCGTCTTTGCCTGGCGCGCCGCCTCCAACAATGTCTGCGTTCCCAATACATTGGTGCGAAAGAACTCTCCGGGAGACATAATCGCCCTGCTGTTGTGTGATTCGGCGGCAAAATTGACAATAATGTCCGGCGCATGTTCTTCCAACAATTCCTTAATCAATTTACTGTCGGCGATGTCGCCTTTAACAAATTGATAACGCGAGTTGTTGTCGCAATCGCGCAGGTTCTCCGGGTTGCCGGCATAAGTCAGCAAATCCAAGTTAATAACGCGGAAATCGGAATGTTGTTGCAACCAATAACGAACAAAGTTGGAACCGATAAAACCGCAGCCGCCGGTGATTAAAATCGTAGACATAGTAATATAAAGATGAAATTATACTCCCAACCCCCATTTTTACCAATGACAACGGGCAATTTGACACAGAGGGAGGAATCGGGGGGAGAAGCACAACACGGCGGCAAATCGGGCGTTATTTTGCCTCAAATGTGAATTTTCGGGGGTTTTCAGCAACTCGGCGGCGGTGAAAACAGGCGGTCAAAGACGGCGTTGGTTTCAGCGGCGGTTTGCGCCGGTGTCTGTCTTCGGGCGGCGGAGACGACTTCCGCCACATGGCGGACATAACCGGGCGTATTCGTCTTTCCGCGGTATGGAGTCGGTGCCAGATAAGGCGCATCAGTTTCAATCATATAACCGTCGGACGGAACCTTGGCGGCGATGGCGCGCATATCCTCCGATTTCTTAAAAGTGACAATCCCGGAAAAAGAAACGACAAAGTTAATGTCCAGCGCGGCGGAGACATCCTTGGACTCGCCGGTAAAACAATGCAAAACGCCTCCCGCATCACGCGCATTTTCGGCGCGCAACATGTCCATCACTTCCTTTAATGAATCGCGAGTGTGAATAATCAGCGGTTTTTTAAGTCTTCGCGCCACGGCGATATGCGCGGCAAAACGTTGTCTTTGCATGGTTTCCGTGTCTTTGCCGCGAAAAAAGTCCAATCCGGTTTCACCGACCGCCAACACTTCTTCCAAATCACAGGCGTTGATTAACGCACTTTCATCATCGGTTTCATCCTCCGATGAAAGCGGATGAACGCCGCAGGCGGCAAAAAACATGTCTTTATGCTCACGCGCCAGGTTTTGGACGGTTGTCCATTCCGCGCCGCAGGTTGCAACTGCCAGCGCGCGTCCGACATTGTTCTTTCGCATGTCATCACAAACGGCGGCAATGTCTTCGCCCAGCGGCGGGAAGTGCGGATGACAATGAGAGTCAGTCAGTGAATATTCCGCGGTAGTCATTTAATATTTCCTTAATAAACAAATCAGCCGCCAGCGGATGAGCCGCCAGTCGTCTTTTCTTAATCAACCGCGCATGTCCGTCCAGCCATCGGCGCGGAGATGCGGACAAAGCGTCATATTGTTTCTCACGTCCGGGAAAATAATACAACGGCAGTCCAAAAGCGGCGCGACAACCGTCCGCCGTCCATTTTTGCAGACAGTCCAGCCATCCGTCAAAGTCGGACATGGCTTTGGCGGCGGCGTAAATGTTAATTTTGCCACCGGCGGCGAAAAAGTCGGCGACAACATCAACCCGCGCGGTGTCAATCAATTGCGCATCCGCCGGCATACCGCCGCAAAACGCAAGTGCCGCGCCGTCAACGCCGTTTTCTTTCGCCCACTCCGCCGCCTGTGTTGTACTTGGCGGAGGTGCTTTAATAATCCGACAACGACTAACAACAGTCGGCGGCAGGAGTGCGGCGGCGCGGGCGGATAATATCAGCGCCTTGTTTGCCGCCGGTTCTTCCAATGTTTTAAGCAGTGCATTGGCGGCGGCGGTATTCAAACATTCCGCGCATGTCAACACTGCCGCCCGGCGCGGCATGATTATCGGCGACAATGCGCAAAACTCCACCACTCTGCGGGCGGCGCCAACGGGAATCACATTGTTTTCAGGACGAATGAGAAGAATGTCCGCGCTTTTATCGGCAAGCCATTCTTTATTGTCGGCTTTTTTAACCGGTGTTAAATTGGCGACCATGGAATCAGGCGGCGGCGTCTCCGGCGCGCCGGCAAAAGACGCCGCCAATGCCAGCGCCAATTCATCCCGTCCGCCGCCGGGCGCGCCCAACAACAGAGTTGCCGGCGCAAAAGTCGCGGACGCCAAAATATCGCGGTGCCATGGAAATATTGTTACGGCCATCGTGTCTCCACCGTCTTTTGCATTTCAGCGGCAATGTCTTCAACACTGCGGCGGGTTCCGTCTTTTACGCCGTCAATGGTAATAATTCGCGCCGGATTCTCCTCCGCCAAACGTCTATAAGCGTCATCAACTGCGCGATAAAACTCACTGCCGCTTTGTTCAAAGGCGTCATCACCGGTCGGCGGTGAAAAGTCATCAGGCGCGCGAAAATAAAAGGTCAAATCCGGACGCGCATCTTTCTCAACTTCACGCATAACATCGGCAATCCATTCTTTACAAACGCCGCGTCCCCCGCCTTGATAAGCGATGGTGGAGTCGGTAAACCGGTCACAAACCACCCATGTTCCGTCATTCAACGCCGGCGAGATGCGGTGTCGGACATGTTCGCGTCTTGCCGCCGCCATTAACAGCACTTCACCGACACCGTCCCACCCGCCGTCAAACATCATCTTTCGGAGTTGTTCGCCAAACGGCGTGCCGCCCGGTTCACGGGTTGTAATCGCGTGGATTTTTTTATGATTAATCAAAAACGCCGCCAACAACGCCGCCTGTGTGCTTTTACCGACTCCGTCTATGCCTTCCAGAGTGATGAATTTACCGCGCGTCATTTCTTGCCCAGCCGCCGTTGATACTTGTTCACCGCGTTGTTGTGCTCCCGCAGAGTTTTGGAGAAAACATGTCCGCCGTCTCCGGTGGCGACAAAATAATAATACTCCGTTTCCGGCGGATTCAAAACCGCGGCAATTGCCGCCCGTCCGGGCATGGCAATCGGCGTGGGCGTCAATCCGCGGCGGGCGTAAGTGTTATAGTTGTTGGTTTTATCACGCAAATGAGCGCGAGTCAAATTACCGTCAAATGTTTCACCGAGTCCGTAAATCACGGTCGGGTCGGCTTGCAGCGGAATCCCGCGCCGAAGGCGGTTGGCAAAAACAGACGCAATTAACGGGCGTTCTTCGGCGACTCCGGTTTCTTTTTCAACAATGGAAGCCAGTGCCAGAGCTTCATATTCATTTTCAAACAGTCCGTCATCGTTTCTCGCCGCCCACAATTCACTCAATGTTTTTTGCATGTCCCGCCGCGCCCGCAACAACACATCCAAATCGGAGTCACCGCGGTTAAAGAAATAAGTTTCCGGCAAAAACAATCCTTCCAGAGAATCATCCCGCGCCGAGAGTTTTTCGCCGATCTCTTTTTCACTCATGTCGGACAATTTTTGCGCCAGTCGTTTGTCGGTGCGCAGGGTTTCACGCAGGGCGCGGTAATTAAACCCTTCTATAATGGTAAAACGCTGTGCCGGCGCGACTTTGCCGGAGGCGATGGCTTGCAGCATTGTTTGCGCGTTGTCATCGGCGGAAAATTCATAATATCCCGCCTGCATTTTACCGGCGATTCCCATGGCGTTTGCCGCGACAATGAATTCGGCAATTGACATCGGCGCGCCGGCGGTGTTGGCGGCGTTGGCGATTTTACGCAGTGACGAGCCGGAGGGAATGTCAATTGTCATGTCCTGCGCGAGCGGACGCGCGAGCAGTTCCGCCAGAGCCGCCTTTTGATAATAGTGCCAGCTTGCGGCGCCGAGGAGTACAACGGCGGCGAGCGCCGGCAGCAGCCACAACCAACGCCGCAAAATCAAGCTTCGTGAGTCAGGCGGTCGGGTAATGAATCCTGCCGAAACACCGCCAAATTACGTTCAATAAATTTGTCCAGTCCGGTCGGCGGGCGTCCGGCGATGAGTTCAAAATCTTTGGTGACTTTGTTGTATTTGCCGGTTGCATATTCGGTGTATACATCGGCGATGTTGTGCGCCAGCCACGAAGTCATGCCCATGGAGCGAAAGGTGCTTTCGCCGTTTTCCAGGGGAATGGGCGTATAGCGGATGTCGTGTCCGAGTGACTGCGACAGACGGCGGGCGATTCTAAACATGGAATACGCCTGCGGACCGGTGATGGTGTAGTCCTTGTTGGGAGCGTGTTCCTCGCACAAGATCTTCGCTATAAACACCGCGCAGTCAAACAGGTCAATATAGGGAATTTCCGCCGCGTCCAGCGGCAGTCCGAATTGTCGGTGTCGCACGATGGTAATCACCGACCAAAAGATGTTTTGGAAATGCGGCGCGCTGTGGATGATGTGATAGGGAACGCCGCTCGTGCGAATGTAGGCGTCGACTTCGCCGTGCATGCGCGGTATGTTGCATGAAGATTCGGGGTCGGCGCACAAGTTGGTTAAAAAAACAAGTTTTTGCACGCCCGCCGTTTTGGCGCAGTCAACAACGTTTCTTCCCCATTCGGTCATGTGTTCGTTGACCGGCAAAATTAGCGCCACTGCGCTTACGTCTTTCATGGCGCTTTGCAGGGATTCTTTGTCGGTAAAATCGGCGTATATCGGTTCCACGCCGAAGTTGCGCAGAATATTAAGGTCTGACTGTTCGCGGTAGGAAACTCGGACATTGACCTTTACGCGCGACAGCAGTTTGACAACTTCCGTTCCGGCCAGTCCGGAAGCGCCGAGAATTAAAGGATATGTGGCAGCCATGGTGTTCTCCTGTTTGAATTATACGCCGTGCGCCAGCATGGCGTCCGCTACGCGAATAAAGCCGGCGATGTTGGCGCCGGCGACATAATCTATCACGCCCTTCTTTTTTGTCGCGCCGTGTTGCGCGCATTGTTGGTGGATGCTGCGCATAATTTCGCGCAGGCGTGTTTGCATCTCTTCTTCGGACCATGACAGGCGAAGGCTGTTTTGGCTCATTTCCAGTCCCGATATGGCGACTCCGCCGGCGTTTGCCGCTTTTGCGGGCGCCAGCAGGAGTTTGCCGCGCATCAGTGCAAACGCCTCCAGCGATGTCGGCATGTTTGCGCCTTCCACCACGAGTTCACATTTGTTGCGCAACAGGCGTTTTGCGTCTTCTTTTTCAATTTCATTCTGTGTCGCACATGGAAAGGCGGCGAATGCGGGAATATCCCACGGACGTTTTCCTTCGTAGTAACGCGCGCGCCGGTATTTTTTGGCGTAGGTTTTAATGCGTTCGCGCAGTTCTGTTTTAATGTGAATAATGTGGGCGAGTTTTTCCTCGTCAATGCCGTCGGGGTCGTGAATTGTCCCGTCCGAATCGGACATGCTCAACACTTTGCCGCCCAGTTGGATGATTTTTTGCGCGCAATATTGTGCGACATTGCCGCTTCCGGAAACGATGCATGTTTTGTCTTTAATGGAATCGCCGCGTTTATTAAGCATTTCTTCGGCAAAATACGCCGCGCCGTAGCCGGTTGCTTCTCGGCGGATTAAACTGCCGCCAAAAGCCAGTCCCTTGCCGGTCAAAACACCGGAGGCGAATTCACCGGTAATTCGTTTGTATTGTCCGAACAAATAGCCGATTTCTCGTTCGCCGACGCCGATATCGCCCGCCGGCACGTCCAAACTCGGTCCGATGTATCGAAACAGTTCCAGCATGTAGGATTTACAAAAGCGCAGCACTTCCGAGTCGGATTTGCCCCGCGGATTAAAATCCGCCCCGCCCTTCGCGGCTCCGAGCGGAAGTCCGGTGAGTGCGTTTTTAAAGGTTTGTTCAAACCCCAGAAACTTCAGCACGCTTAAATTGACGGACGGATGAAACCGCAGGCCGCCTTTGTAGGGTCCCAGCGCGTTGTTGAATTGAACCCGGTAGCCGCGGTTGAGGCGGACGTGTCCGTCGTCGTCCTCCCAAATCACGCGAAACATAAACACTCGTTCGGGTTCGGTCATGCGTTCCATAATAATCGCGCGCGCCAGATTGTCGTGTTTGCGAATGTAGGGCATCACGACTTCTGCGACTTCGTGTACGGCTTGGTGAAATTCCGGCTCACCGGGAGTTCTCCGCACCAACCCGCTCATAAACGATGATAAATTGGCACTGTCATACTTTGCGATTTTGGCGGTCTTGGTGACCATAATTTTTTTTCTCCTTATTGCGCAATTTGCGGTTTATTCCATTATAATACCTTTTAAGAAAAAAATGCATAATTCCTTGAAATTATTTTTCCCCGTGTGCACCGCTATTTTGGCGGCATTAACTGCGTTTTCGCCTCTTCCGGCAAAAGCCGAAGGCATTTTGGCACCGCCGGCGGTATTGGTGGAATTGTTCACTTCTCAGGGATGTTATTCATGTCCGCCCGCCGAAAAAGTATTGGCGGAATCCATCGCTCCTCATCCCGACATCGCGGCGTTGGAGTTTCATGTTGATTATTGGGATGATTTGGTTTACGGCGGCTCGGTGTGGGCGGATCCTTTTTCCGACAATCTCCACACCCGTCGGCAATCTTCTTACAATGTCAAAATACGCCGGACTGGCTCGGTATATACGCCGCAGACCGTCATTCACGGACACCGACAAGCCAGCGGGACGCAAGAATCACGCATTTTATCGGCGGTGGGTGAATCTCTGAAAAAATCACCGCCCGTCCGTTTTCGGTTTTTGAATTCCCGCACTGTCCGCGCCGAAGGCTCGCTTCCGCCCGGCGCGCGAGTTTCCTACGCGATTTTTTGGAAAGAGCGCATTACCGAAATCAGCGCCGGCGAAAATAAAGGCAAAACATTGAAAAACACCAATGTAGTGTCTGAATTCCAACAATTACCGTTTGGCGTCCGTGATTTGGTGTTGCCTGAGTTGGCACCCGACCAAGGTTGCGCAGTGTGGCTACAACAAGGAAGCGCCGGCCGCGTTTTGAGCGCGGCAAAATGTCCGATTTAA